>CAYGYB010000294.1:0-2138 GCA_964354015.1 uncultured Candidatus Bathyarchaeia archaeon | reverse complement strand
CCCGTTTTCCGCTGCTAAACAGATCACTCTTCTCTGGATTAAATTTTAATCCAACCAAGAAAAGACGACGACCACGACGACTACCACGACGACGACTACGACCACGACTACGACGACGGGTTGGATAGGTTAGGTGGTTTACCTCTCGAAAAATTAAGGTTACCTAGATTGGTCACTGGAAGAGGATTAGGAATTAAATTTTAATCCCACACACCACGCCCTTTGAGCGCCTCAGAACACAATTTAATTTCAAATCATCTCGCGGAGGAAACAGAAATAAACTGACACCCCGCTAATATGAACGTGCAATTATCATCATAGGCGCCATGTGTCCAAATTGGTGAACACTCATCTAAACTTTTGCGCAGTAACTACAATGGTTGCAGTTACCTTTAAAAGTGAAGACCATCCGTTTCTTACGAAAGGTGCAATATCCACGTGCATGACACTGATAAAGATGGATGGCCGTACGATAGAATTGAGCATTGGCCTCCGATGACTTACAGAGAGCACGTGACGCCAACTGCCTCAGCCCTGTCGGCTTTCACAGCTTTTCTCAAAACAGAACCCTCACGTGAACATATAAGGGAGTTGCAGCCGTGGATTCCGTTCTGCGAAGGAAAATGCGCTTTCTGCTATTTTCCAGTAGACTGCAAAAAACAAAACACGCCGTCATACCTTGCCGCCTTAAAAAAGGCATTAGCGTTCTACGCTGAGAACAAATACGTTAAATCCAGCGTTTTCAACGAACTCTACGTGGGCGGCGGAAGCCCCTCGGTTCTTCCCAACCAGCAAATCATCGACCTACTGCAGTACTGCCGCGGCGCATTCAACTTCAGCAACGATTACCTGACAAAATTCACTGCATGCACCACAAACCTGACAGAAGATAAAATCCGCACGCTGTCCTCAAACGGCGTTCAACAATTGGACATAGGCATTCAAACATTTAACAATTCACTCCGCAAGATGCTTCAACTTCGCGACAACAGCGCGGAAGCTAAGCTTAAGCTTACAGCAGCAAAAAAGCAGGGGCTCCGCGTCAGCATAGACTTGCTCTACAATCTCCCGGGGCAAAAGGTGGAGCAGTGGAAAGACGATATAAAGCAAGCGCTTGAGCTTGAAGTTGAAAGCGTTGACTGCTACCCGCTGGATTTGTATCCAGAAACGCCTCTTGCAAAGAAAATTGCCGCTGGCGAACTGCCGCCGATTGGCAATTTAAAAACAGAGTTACAGATGCACCTTGAAGCTTACCGCATGTTCAAGGAGAACGGCTATGCGCCCACGTGCCACAACCGATTCTCGCGGCTTAAAGAGGATTTTGACAAGCCTTCATCTGAAATCGTGGGCACAGGCGCAGGATTCTTCATGGGGCACATAGGCAGTTTCCTTTACTCAGACATCGAAGACGCACAGGAATACGTTGCAGCAGTCAAGAACGGCGCAGTTCCCATCGCTAAACTCACCAAACTTTCAGCAGAGGAAGAAAAACGAAAAGCAATGATGCTTATTTACGTAAGAGTTCCCGTAGACCGCGAAGAATTCAAGGCGCAGTTCGGCGTGTTCCCTGAAGAAGCATTTCCAGAACAACTGAAAAAGCTGCAGCAGAAGGGGCTAATTGAAGTTCGCGACAACAAAATAAGGCTCGCAGAGAAAGGAGACCCGTGGCGATTCAATATAGCTTGGGAATTCTTCAAAAACAATGGACCTTAGACAGTTGAACATCGAAAGCGCAGTGCGATGCACAATTTTTCAGTGCAGCACACAAAAGAGTTATATTAATTCCCGCTGAAAAGTGTAATTCATTGCGGGGGATAACGGGTATGGTTAAGTACATTTTTGTCACAGGCGGCGTGTTAAGCTCAGTTGGCAAAGGAATTTTAACCTCCTCCATCGGCAAAATGCTTCAAACACGCGGATTAAAAGTCACAGTTATAAAAATTGACCCTTACGTGAACGTGGACGCGGGCACAATGAACCCGTACATGCACGGCGAAGTCTTCGTAACAGACGACGGCGGCGAAACCGACTTAGACCTAGGCTGGTACGAACGCTTCTTGGACTTAAACCTAAAACAAGAAAACAACGTTACTACAGGACTCATATACAAAACCGTGATTGAAAAGGAACGGCGAGGC
>CAYGYB010000293.1:0-2141 GCA_964354015.1 uncultured Candidatus Bathyarchaeia archaeon | reverse complement strand
TGAGTGAAAGTACCAAAAAAAGGTAAACGCGTATTGCCGAAACTAAAATCCGCGATGCTTCATCACGCTTAGCCAAGATGGGCTTAGGTGATGCTGACGTTCTGAATATCAAAATACCGTTTTGCTAAAAAGCGCAGGCGTTCTGCGTTTTTGCCGTTTTTGCCTATGGCGACGCCCTTATCCTTGGGGTTAACGGTTACGACGGCCATTGTTTTTCCATCAGTTCTCTCAGTTACGCGCACTTCCCTGACCATTGCAGGCTTCAAAGCGTTCTTGATAAACTGCACCGGGTCCTCAGAATACTCGATTATCTCGTGTTTTTTACCCGTCATCCGCTCCAACGTGTGGATGTTTCTGCCGCCTTTGCCTATGGCAACGCCCACTTGCCCTTGATTCACGATGAATATTGCACGGCCTTGTTCTTCGTCGATTATGCAGTCTTTAACGCTGGCTCCGCTTATGTTCTCAAACAATGCAATGTAGCGCATTTCGTCGCACGTGATTTTTATGCCGCTCGTCCCATTTCCTCCAGCTTATTCTTCCATCTCAGTGTTTTCTGTTACTTTAAGAATGTCTGAGTCACCAGTTTCTCTTATACTTAATGCTGAAATAACAAAGGGTTTATTGCAGACAGTAGCCAAATCCATCGAAGCACCTCTAAACATCATCACGGGAACATTAGAGAGTTTACAGTTGTACTCTATCTCGTCTTTTATGCTTTTTGGACAATTAGCAGCCAAAATAATCAGCTTAGCCTTGCTACTCTTCGCGTTCTGCAACGCCGCGTTAGCTCCAAAAGAAACCTTACCCGTCTTCACGGCTGACGCAATCGCCTTATTCACATCTATCATGCTTCTGTCTTTCCTCCTTCTTTTTCTTGCTTTTCAAACGTTGACATGTACAATTCCACTAATCCAGTGCCGATTGGAATTGATTGGCCGACAATAACGTTTTCGGTTACGCCTGCCAACGGGTCGATCTCGCCCTTCACGGCTGCCTCAACGATGTTCGGAACCGTAATCTCAAACGCTGCTCTGGCCAAAACACTCGTTTTCTTGCCGCTGATTCCGTGCCTGCCAATCTGCTGCACTTCGCCTGTGGAAGCCATCATGTCAGCGACCAGCATAACGTGACGCACATCCACGTCTAAGCCCTGCTCCTCCAACACGCCCTTTGCCTCGTGAATCAAAGCGTTCCTTGCAGCTTCTATTCCAAGCGTTTTGGCTATCTCATGAACGTTGTTCGTTGTTGTCCGCGACGTATCTACGCCTACAATCTCCAAGACTTTGGACAGGTTTGAGCCATCTGTCCTTATCACCCACTCGCCGCTTTCTTCGGTAACCAGCACTCGTTTTATGTCTGCCACACCTTTAACGTGGAACGCTGAGACTTTGCTGAGCATCTTTTTCAATGTATCAGCCTTCTTGGGCTTTATCTGCAGCGTGTCGCCCTTCGCCTTTGTAGTGGCGTTCTGTAACTGAAGCCTATCCTGAAGCTCATCCATCGTTATGGCTCTGTCTTCCATCATAGTTTTGTTCATTTCAACCACTATTTCTTCTTGCACAGGATCCTCGTAAATCGCTGAAGCCAAATCTTCTAAGGCTGTGTAGATCATGTTACGCGCGATTTCCACAGCGCCTTCCTTGCTTTTCCTATGCTTTCCTGTCAAGTATATCGTCATAATCGGCGTAGACGGAATTCTTCTTGCATCCACTATCTCAATCAAACGCGGCAAACCTAAAGTTACGTTTTGCTCCTTGACTCCTGCGTAATGGAACGTTCTCAGCGTCATCTGCGTGCCTGGTTCACCTATTGACTGAGCGGCAATTATGCCCACGGCTTCACCGGGCTCCATCAACGCCCGCTTGTACTGTTCAGCCGTTAACGTAACAGCTTTGTCCACGCCTTTCTTGCTGAACTTGGCTTTGGCCAAGTTCTGTTTAAGCTGGTCCAACAGTATCGGCGTGATTTGGTCTTCAACTTCCGTTAAGTGTTTTTTAATGTAATCTGCTGATGCTGGCTCGCCTTTTTCTTCTCCGATTTTTATCTGGTCGATAAGGCGGCTCACGTTTACTGCTTTGCCATGGTCGCTTTTGGCTGGGTCAACGCCGTCTTCGCCGTACATGAACTGGATTATGTCT
>CAYGYB010000292.1:0-2144 GCA_964354015.1 uncultured Candidatus Bathyarchaeia archaeon | reverse complement strand
TGAACAACGAGCGCTTCTCGACTATAGACCGCAAAGTAAACATTCTCGGCTCAAAAGTTAATGGAAAACGCCTCATAGTAACCGAAGACAGCATCGTCCGCGGCGACACAACAAAAATAATAATAGAGAAACTGCGCAGGGCAGGCGCCAAAAAAGTTTACATGTTTGTCACTTTCCCACGCATAATCGGTCCGTGCTTTTACGGCATAGACATGTCCACTTACGGGCAATTGATAGGCTCGAATCATAGCGCGGATGAAATCGCGAAAATTATAGGCGCAGACGCCGTGTGCTACCAATCCATTGAAGGTTTAGTGCGCGCCTCTGGTCTCTCTCGTGATCAACTATGCCTTGCGTGCATCACGGGCAAGTATCCTACGCCTTTAGCGCAGAAAATGGCTGATGAAATGAAGCAGAAATTTCTTAGCGGCTACGAGGAAAAAGGAAGAATCTACGAAACAGAAGAAGCCGCAGCTAAAGCAGAGTGAAAAAGCAAATTAAGCGTTTCCAAGCTTAATCAGTAACAAAGGTGTCGTTAATGGAGAAAGTAGGCATACTCGTCGTATCATATGGGGCAAGAGAAACCGCGATGGTTGACGCTCTCGCCAGAAGCCCAAATCACAAAGTGGAGCTTTACATCGCGGACAAGCAGCGCAACCCGTTCAACATGGAAAAAGCCGCCAAGCACGTAGTCATCCCTGACTTAAACATCGAAAAAATCTGCGCTTTCGCAGAAGCCAACAAGGACAAAATTGACTTCGCCCTAGTCGGTCCAGAAAAACCCATAATTGAAGGCGTACGCGACCTTGTGGAAAAGCGCACAGGCATACCCGTCATCTGCCCCAAGCAAGACTGCGCCATAGAAGTCAGCAAAGTGCAGCAGCGCATGTTATTTCAAGAAATAGTGCCTGAAGCAAACCCGCGCTTCCGCATCTTCGACCCAAAAGACTACAAGAGCACAAGCGAAGTTAAGAAAGCCGTTTACAGCTGGCTAGACGAGCTTGAGAACAAGGCTGTGGTGAAGCCTGACAAGCCAGCAGCGGGAAAAGGCGTCGGCGTCTGGGGCGACCACTTTGCCACGCGCGAACAACTCTTTGAGCATTTCTTATCAAACTTCCAGTACAGTTCAGTTATTATCGAAGAGAAAGTGGACGGTGAAGAATCCAGCTTTCAAGCTTTCTGCGACGGAAAGCACCTAGTTCCCCTGCCTGACACGCGGGACTACAAGCGCGCGTTTGACGATGATAAGGGACCAAACACGGGCGGCATGGGCTCCTACAAAGACGCCTGCGACAAGTTGCCTTTCATGACTGCAACTGACCGAGACCGTGAACTCGCAGTAGCCGAGAAAATATTTGAAAAATGGCGGAGAAAACTGAAAGACGACTCAGCTTTGCGAGGTGTGCCATTGTACTTGGCGTTTATGCACACGGGCGATGAGTTGAAAATTCTGGAAAACAACAGCCGACCAGGCGACCCTGAAATCATCACCATTCTCCCCGTCTTGAAAGAGGATTTTGTTGACATCTGCTTCAAAATGCTGGATGGCAATTTAACGCGGGTTGAATTGGAAAAAGCAGCAACAGTGCTAACCTATAAGGTTCCGCCTAGCTACGGCGGCTACGCAGACGCTTTTCCAAGCATGGTGGACAAGGCAATGGTTGATGCGCCAGTTGACCTCTCAAAAGCTTACGCGTTAACCAGCAAGTACGGCGACAGAATCCGCGTGTACCCCGCAGCAATGGAAACCAGAAACGGCAAAGTTTACGCGCTGAAATCCCGTGCAGTCGGCGTTTTAGGCGTTGGCGAAAACATCGAAGAAGCACGCCAAATCTCTCTAGAAGGCACTAAAGCAATTACAGGCGGCGCCTTGTGGAATAGAACGGACATAGCCTCCAAACAGCACATAGCTAAAAGCGTACGTCACATGGAGAAGCTGAGGCGCAAGCCGTGAAACGCGTTTTCATCTCAGACTGCGAGGGACCCATAAGCAAAAACGACAACGCGTTTGAGGTGACAGCGCATTTTGTTCCAAACGGCGACAGGCTTTTTGCGCTGGTAAGCAAGTATGACGATGTATTGGCTGACGTTGTGAAGAAGCAGGGTTACTCTGCTGGCGGCACGCTGAAGCTGATTTTGCCTTT
>CAYGYB010000291.1:0-2149 GCA_964354015.1 uncultured Candidatus Bathyarchaeia archaeon | reverse complement strand
GGTTCAAAGCCCAAAAACCAGCGCGTCTGAAATGAACGCCTCTTTGCAGGGCTGAAGCGACGCGGCAGCCAACCACATAAGCGTTAAATTCGGGAACTTCTATTTCGGAAACGGAAATTTGCGGGTTAGAAATTTTGAAGTTTTCTTCTAAAATGGTGGCGAGTTCTTTTATTGTTTCTCCGCCACGTCCTATAACTAAGCCTGGGCGCATGGCGTAAACCACTACGTGGGTTCCCAGCGGGGTTTTGGAAAGGTTTACTCCGCCGTAGCCAGCGCGTTCGAGTTTTTTCTGCAGGAATTCGTCGATTTCTGTTCTTTTGATGGCTTCTGTTATGAAGCGTTTGACGATGGACATTATGGTTGTTCTCCTTGTGCGGGTTTTTCGTTGAGGACGATTTCGATGTGTGTGAGTGTTTCGTATTTTGGTGAGGCTCTGCCGTGTGCGCGTGGTGTGAAGCGTTTGATTTTCATTCCTGCGTAGGCTGCGGCGTGCATTATTGTGAGGCGGTCTAGGTCTAGGCCTTTGTTTTCGGCGTTTGCTTCTGCGCCTTCAAGTACTATCAGCACTTTTGCGGCGGCTTTTATTGGGTATCTTCCTGCGAAGGCTTTTTCGAGCCCGTGACGGTGTCCGGCTTTTTTTCTGAATCGTTTGAATGGGACGGGTTGTTTTTTGGTTATGACGTTTTTTAGGTATTCTTTTGCGTGTGTAAGCGTCATGCCTTTGATTGCTTTGCATACTTCGCGGGCGTGTTTGTGGGATACTCTGATTTCTCGTCCGCTTGCTTTCGCTGTTTTTTCTGGGTCTAGTTCTTCGGTCATTATGGAGTATCCCCATTTTGGCATTGCGTATCTTCTCCGATTTGATTGTGCAATTCAAAAGCGTAATGGCGATTTATATGGCTTTCCGTATCAGGGCTAGTTTTTAAAAGAAGTAGACTAGGTGGGTTCCCTTTTTTTAGGGAGTCGTATTCGAGCAGTGAGGTGTACAGTTTGTTGAGTGCGGTTAGCCTTTTATAGTTTTTCCAAAATCACGGGTGTTTGCGGTTGGGTTGTGGAGGTTTGCAGAAACAAATTAACAACTTTTAGTAACTTTAGGTAACTTCTGGTAACGTTAAGATATGCTGTACTTTAATGCTTGGAATAGTCTATAGCCCCCTTATATAAAGAAGGTATAAATAGTCAGGGCTACCTGACAGCACACTTGGTGCTTAAGCCATTTTGGCTTGCTGTTGGAAAAAGTAGCCGTTCTTCATTGAAGGTAAGGATTGTAAATTATTTCGTGATTGTATGGATGTCTTTGAATTTGTTGAAGTCTTTGTCGAAAGAATAGATTTTGTCTATCCCTGCTTCTTTCATCAGTACGTATGCGAGTGCGTCGTTGGCTCCGACCTGTTGGTCTTCAGCTATCGCTAGAGCTGTTAGGTAGTGTTCCTCGGTTACTTCCGTGATTGTGATGTTATCTAGAAGAAGCAATCCTTTTTCTAGCGTGCATGCTTCTTGGATTGGAAGGTAGTCTTCGAGGATGTTGCAGATTTCGCTGAAGTGGACGACTGAGGTTACTGTTTCTTCGCCTTCGTTGATTCTGGTGACGATTTTCTTCGCCGCATCTTTGATGCTTTCCTCGTGGGGTTGCAGTTTTCTGTTAGGTTTTAGGAAGGCATAGACAAATACGTTCGCGTCTACGAATGCGGCTGGCAAAACTACGCGCTCCGTAATTCTTTCCTGACTTTGTGCCAGTCGGAGAGGTCTGACTTCAAGTCTACCGCTAACTTGTCGAAGTACTTAGTTAAGTCAGATTTGTCGAATGGTCTGATTTCAACCAGGTCTCCTTTGTAGACTATTATCGCCTTTTTTCCCTTAAGATACCTTTCCCGCCATTCTTTTGGGAGTAATATTCGCCCTTGGGTATCTACGCTTTTAATCTCCACTTGCAATCGAAATCGCCAATTCAAGAGTGCTTATCCTAGTATATAAAGAAAGTGGAGACGGGAAGTTCTCAGTTTATGAATTAATGAGTTTTGCACTAGGCCTCAAAAGGTTAAGGATGCTGTGCTCGGAGAAAACAATTATCTTTTGAAGAGAGAAAAACTGGTTGAACTAGAAACTGGGCTAGAAACTATCTCAGAATTGGTCGGGCAGATTAATGGTT
>CAYGYB010000290.1:0-2151 GCA_964354015.1 uncultured Candidatus Bathyarchaeia archaeon | reverse complement strand
AACGCCAGTCGTTGAGCCGCATGAGCTTTTAAGCGCTAAATCAGGCGAGGAAATCCGCCAGCGCATGTTCACCTTCAAAGACCTCGGCGACCGCACCGTAGCCTTAAGACCAGAATTCACCGCTTCCATAGCGCGTTTAGCTACAACCGCTTTGAGGAACGAGCCGAAACCGCTGAGAACCTTTTCCGTGGGCAGCGTTTACCGATATGATGAGCCGCAACGTGGGCGTTACAGGGAGTTTTGGCAATCAGACTTTGAGATAATCGGTTCAAGCAAGCCTGAAGCAGACGCGGAAATAATCCTGCTCACGAACAGCCTAATGCAGGCTGTAGGCTTAAGGAACTACGCTTTCAAGTTGGGGCATATTGGCGTGCTGAGGGGAATTCTCAGCCAAGAAAACGTGGATGATAAAACTCAAAATGCTGTTCTGCAACGCATGGACAAAAAAGAATACGCTGAAGCTTTTGCATTGATGCCGCAGAAATGCCGCGCAATTCTTGAAGGGCTACTGAAGCTGAAAAGCGGAGACACGTTTGAAACAGCGGAAAAAATAAAAGTGCATGTTGAAGGTTACAGTGAGGCTGTGGCTTCTGTTGAGAATTTGCTTGCCATCTTAAAGTTGGTCACCAAAAGCGGCTGCGAAATCGCCGCTGTGGAGCCAGCGTTTGCCAGAGGCTTAGAATATTACACGGGCATGATTTTTGAAGTGTACATCCCAGAGTTGGACATAGCCTTAGGCGGCGGCGGACGATATGACAAGCTTATTGAAGCTTTTGGAGGCGAGGCGACGCCGGCGACAGGCGTGGCACATGGATTAGACCGCATAGCTCTTGCAATACAAACTCAGAAGTTGGCTCCTAAAAATAAGCAAACCAAGCGAGTGGTAGTGATTCCAGTTAAGGAAGAGTTGAAAGGCGACGCGTTACGGATTACCCAAATGCTCAGAGCCGCAGGATTGCCCGTGGAGTTTGAGGTTATGGGGCGGAAAATGGCTAAGGCACTGGAGGACGCGGATAAACGGCAAGTGGACTACGTGGTGATAGTGGGTGAAAAAGAGCTCCAGCAAAACGCTGTGGTTCTCAGGAACTTGGCGAAGCGGGAGCAAACAGTCGTCGCAATCAGCAGTTTAGCGGATAAAATTAGAAGCTAAAACGAAAAAAAAAGAGGCTGAAGGCTATTTAGAGCCTTTTAATGTACCTGTTGACTTCCCACTCGGTGACTTGCATGCGGTAGAGGTCCCATTCTTTCCGTTTTTCTCGCAGGAAATTCTCGAAGGCAGTCTCGCCGAGGGTTTCGCGCATGAGCGCGCTGGTTTCCAGCTCATCCAACGCCTCTTTCAGCGATTCTGGAAGAGAAACTATGCCTTTTGCTTTGCGTTCCTCGTAGCTCATGTGGTAAACGTTCAGCTCCACTGGTTCGCCTGGGTCAGTCTTGTTTTTGATGCCGTCTAATCCTGTGGCGAGAAGAACAGCAAACTGCAAGTAGGGGTTTCCTGCGCCGTCGGGGCAGCGTATTTCGCATCTGGCAGCGTTTTTTCTTCCGCCGAAGTTTGGCACGCGAATAAGCGGCGAACGGTTCTTGTGTGCCCAAGCAAGATATACTGGTGCCTCGTAGCCTGGCACTAATCGTTTGTAGCTGTTTGGCCACGAAGCCAGCACTGCGCACATTTTTCGACCGTGGGCTAGTTGTCCGCCGATGAAGTATCTTGCGATGTTTGATAGGTAACCATTTTTTGCGTCGTCGCTGTAGAAGAGGTTTTGCTTCACTTCTTTGTCCCATAGACTTTGATGCGTGTGCATTCCTGAACCGTTTATGCCTGCGAATGGTTTGGGCATGTAGGTGGTTATGTAACCGTTTCGTGCAGCAACTACTTTTCCGCACATTTTCATGGTTATTGCTCGGTCAGCGGTCTTCAAAGCCTCGTCATACTTGAAGTCGATTTCGTTTTGTCCCAAAGCGACTTCGTGGTGAGATATTTCTATTTCTATGCCGAACGCTTCGGCAGTGTCAGCGATTTCTCGTCTGAGGTCGTCGGTTAAGTCGCTAGGGTGGAAATCGAAGTAGCCTGCCATGTCTATTGGTGTGGGTAAGCCGCCGTTTTCGGTTTCTTTGACTATGAAGAATTCCAGTTCAGGAGCGCACATGTATGTG
>CAYGYB010000289.1:0-2157 GCA_964354015.1 uncultured Candidatus Bathyarchaeia archaeon | reverse complement strand
GTTCCGCCAAGTTTGCTAAAGCCTGTACAGGTTTCCGACGCTGTTCCATACGAAAGCCTCAGGCAGGGTTCTGGCTATGGCGCACATCGCTTTCCATCCCGTGCAATGTGATGGTGCGATTAGCGCAGGGTTAATCTGTTTCAGTTCTTCGATAGACGGCTCAATTCGATTTTCAAACTCTTTTCCAGATAGGTGAAAGCCGCCGATTAAAGCGTAAACCTTCGCTGTTTCAGTAATCTGCTGTGCATAGGACACGGTGTTTATTATGCCTGCATGGGCACAGCCAGAGAGGACGACCAAGCCTTTCTCTTTAACGTTAATCGCTATTGCGCGGTCATCACGAATCCAAGGATCAGGCTGCCATGAACCGTTCATGAAAGATTTGTGTCGCATCAGACCTTTTTCAAAGCTTGTTTTTCTCGGAATCTCACCTGTTATGCAAACCACATGATCAGCTATCAGAAAAGGTTGCTTTGTTTTGATAATGTGCGCTGGACTTAACTGTGTTTCCGTTGGGAATTCAGTATATTTTCGAATTGTGCCATCAGAGTGAGCAGTTCCTCTGATTTTAAACATGTCTTCGTGGACGATAATGGGCAAGCCCGGCTTGTCAACCGCTTTGACTACTGATAGCAAACCACCAAAATGGTCGTAATGTCCATGAGACATTACAACGTATCCTATTTCGCTTAGGCTTATCCCCATTCGTTTCGCGTTTTCACCAATCGCTTCAGGGCTGCCTCCTGTGTCAAATAAAATGCTTTCCGATTTTTCTTCGTTGAATACTCTGACGAGCATTGAAAAGCCATGTTCAGCAAAAGGTAACTGCGTATGAGTGCTCATCCATTCCTGACCATGGCGCTCTCTTGCCCATTGCCCGAAGGACTGGCCCTGTTTATGGCTTGTCGTGGAGAGAAAATCCACGGAGTTATCTACTAAACTAAGTATTTCTACGCTGGATGCCTCTTTGATTTTGATTTTTTTGTTGGCATGTTTCTCTTTTTCCAATTAATTTCCCCGCTATAATGTGCCTTTATAGTAGATTGTTGATGGGCAGCCGACGCACTTCTCAGTTTTGTACCTTGCACATGAGTAGCAATCTACATTGCATGGTGAACAGTTTTTCTCTTTATGTGTGAGATGTTCTCTTATTTGGAGAAACGGGGAAAAACACGTCTCGCCTATGGAGTAGAATTCTGACCTTCGTATCCCTGCGCTACTTCTCAGAGAGCATTTCTCCATGGATATGCTTTCAAGCGTTTCTTGGTTTTCCGCGACAACAATGGCGATGAGGTTGTAGCCGCCAATTGTTTTGAAAATGTGAATTACTCGGGGGCAGTCTCGGAATCGCTCGATAACGTTTTGCATCGCGTCAGCGCTTTCCATTTCCAGCATTATAACTGCTGGGTGCAATTTGAGTTCTGCGGAGTTAATCAAAGCGGAGACTTTTATCATGTTTTGGTCCAGCAGTTTTTGAAGTCTTTTCTTGGTTCCCATGCTCGTAAACCCGACGGTCTTGGCGAGTTCTTGCAGCGTTGTTCTTCCGTTTAGTTGAAGTTGAGAAATTATTTTTCTGTCAACATCGTCCATGCGCATGCCTCGTTTATTTTCTAAACATAAAGTATTAATATTGTTTGCGTATTAAACCATCGAAGCCAAATAACATTTGTCAGAAGGAGATTTAACAGATGACAATGACAACGAGAATCGTATTACCCGTCGAAAATGAAGCTGGCTTAGAAGCACGCGTAGCTGAACATTTCGGACGCGCACCTTACTTCGCCGTCGTTGACTTAGACGAAAACGGCAAAGTGGTATCCGTCAAGACTGAATCGAACACGGGCGAACATTATGGAGGCACGGGGCATCCCCACGAGAACCTGTTAGCCTTAAAACCAAAAGTCATCGTAGCCTGTGGAATGGGACCCGGCGGCTTAGCGAGCTTTCAAAATGCTGGAGTAAACGTGCTCAAAGCAACGGCAACAACAGTCAAAGAAACGATTACCCAGTTTAAAGCGGGCAGATTGGAAAAACTCACGGGCGGCTGCGAACACGCGCATCATCACCCTCTCTGAAACGGAGACTGAAGCGTAGAAAATTCTTAAATCATCCAGTTCATACAAGTTGATTGGTGAACGAAAATGCCAAAAATAAAGG
>CAYGYB010000288.1:0-2174 GCA_964354015.1 uncultured Candidatus Bathyarchaeia archaeon | reverse complement strand
AAACAAAGCAGCGGAAACGAAAAAATGCAGGAAATATCCAACGCCATCAAAGAAGGCGCACGCGCATTCATAAAACGAGAATACACCACACTCGCCATCTTCGTCAGCGTCATAAGCGTGTTACTGCTGATCTTTCTGCCAGCGCCAATCTGGACAGGTACACCACTAGAAAATATTAAACTTACATTGGCGTACATTTTCGGTTCTGTTTGCTCCGCGGCAGCAGGTTACTTAGGTTTAACCATTGCAACTAAAGCAAACGCGAAAGTCGCTCAAGGTGCAAAAGACGGCTTAAACCGTGCTTTCCCAATAGGCTTCCGCGGCGGCGCAGTAATGGGCTTCGCCGTAGTTGGCGTAGGCTTATTCGGAATCAGCATTGTTTACGCGTTAACAGGTGACCCAGCCATAGTGTTAGGCTACAGTTTCGGCGCAAGCTCTCTGGCGTTATTTGCGAAAGCAGGCGGCGGCATATACACAAAAACTGCAGACATAAGCGCTGACCTTGTCGGCAAAGTTGAACTTGACTTGCCAGAGGACGACCCGAGAAACCCAGCGGTAATTGCTGACAACGTAGGCGACAACGTAGGTGACGTCGCAGGTATGGGCGCGGACTTGTTTGACTCTTACGTGGCAAGCATTGTGGCTGTGATGATTCTAGGTGTAGCTCTAGATTTGATAACAGGCAACACCAGCTTATACATTCAGATCCCACTGGTGTTCGCGAGCATAGGCATCTTTGCTTCAATCATCGGCGCGTTGACTGTACGAGTTGGCAAGAAAGGCAATCCTGGAAAAGCACTTAACATGGGAACTTACGTGACATGTGCAATTTTCGGCATTTTAACTGCAGTGATGACTTACTGGTTAGGGTACGACTGGCGCATCTGGGGCACAGCTACTATAGGCCTGGTCGCTGGAGTAATAATCGGCGTGACTGCTGACTATTTCACTTCCGAAGATAAAGCGCCCGTGTTGAAGACGGCTGAGGCATCAAAGAGTGGCCCTGCAATAAACATTATCACGGGCTTCTCGTATGGCTTGCGAAGCGTAATTCTGCCTTTGATTGGTATTGCTATTGCAGCAGTTATTTCGTACAAGCTGCTTGAGCCTTTAGGTGGACCTTTAAATGGAATGACTTTTGGCGTTTTCGGCATTTCCATGGCTGCAGTAGGTATGCTTTCAATTGTAGGCTTAACAGTCTCAAACGATGCGTATGGTCCAATTGTGGATAATGCTAAAGGCGTTGCGGAGCAGTCTGGCTTAAGCGAGAAAGTGATAGCTATTACGGATGAGCTTGATGCAGCGGGTAATACGGCGAAGGCTATTACAAAAGGCTTTGCAATTGGCGCTGCTGGTTTGACAGTAATTGCGTTGTTGGCGGCGTTTCAGGAAATCGTGCGCGCTGAAACAGGAGTAACGATAACGTTTGACTTCATGAATCCGCTAGTGTTGATGGGTGCTCTAATTGGCGTAGCTTTGCCTGCAGTGTTCTCAGCGATGCTTATGCTGGGTGTTGGCAGAAACGCAGAGCGAATGATTACTGAAATTAGACGGCAATTCCGTGAGATTCCAGGCTTGAAAGAGGGTAAACCAGGCGTTAAACCTGACTACGCAACGTGCGTTGACATTGCGACTCGCGGCGCTATTCGTGAGTTGATGCCTGCGAGTGTTGTTGCGCTTGTGGCTACGCTGGTTGTAGGCTTTGTCGGCGGCATAGAAGCGTTAGGCGGGTATCTTGCTGGCGCGATACTGTCGAGTTTACTGTTGGCTTTGTTGATGTCTAATGCTGGCGGCTTGTGGGACAACGCAAAGAAACTGATTGAATCTGGCAAATATGGTGGTAAAGGTTCGGACGCGCATAAAGCGGCTGTGGTCGGCGACACGGTTGGCGACCCGTTCAAGGACACTGCTGGGCCTTCATTGAACACGATGATTACGGTGATGGCGCTGGTTTCTTCACTGTTCGCCGCGTTAATCGTGCAGTACAACCTGTTAGGTCTTTTAGGCCTATAGGTTTTTTCATTGCCCTCTTTTTTTGTTTCATTATTCTTAAGTGCGAGTTGCGCCTAATTAAAACGAGAGTAAGTAGTGTGTAGGGCTTATCTGAAATGGTGTTGTGGTGCCGAGGGCAGGGTTTGGACTGAAGGCAATTGGTGATATCTTCCGCATTTTCT
>CAYGYB010000287.1:0-2180 GCA_964354015.1 uncultured Candidatus Bathyarchaeia archaeon | reverse complement strand
CTGAAACAGGAATAATCAGGTGAATGCTGTCTGCGCCGCTCTTCGCAACCGCGTCAACGTCGCCACGCGTGCCACGCGCTGCACTGCATATTTCAGCTTTTAAGCCTGCTTTAGCGATAAGCTTCACTGCTTCGAATTCGCCTTCAGAAACTGCTGCGAATCCCGCTTCGATAACGTCTACGCCAAGTTCATCCAAACGCTGCGCTATTCTCAATTTATTTTCAGGTATTAAAGATACTCCAGGGGTTTGTTCACCATCTCTTAGGGTGGTGTCAAAAACTCTTATTTTTTCAGGTAAGCCGCTAGATAAAGCAATACCCCATTTTACATCCCTTGCAATCCCAAACAGAGGGATGCACCAACATATAAAATTTACGGATTCAAAATCCCCACCAACAGCAACCCACAAGAAGCGCACCATCATATTTGGAGCCTAATAGTCAATCAATGCAGAAACCTATAGAGGGGGTCTATCCACAGGCAACCCACACAGCGCTAGAAAAACACGGCAACACGCAACTGCCAGCTTTTGCAAACGCATAATCAGCCGCAAACGAACACCACGCTTAAAACGGCAACATCACCAAAGGCGAATAATAAGCGAATATTTTTATAATTGGGTTCCAACACCTCATTGGCACGAGGCTCAAAAGATGCCCTTAGACAAAAAGACCATAGTAGACGCAGTTAAAGAGGCAAAAGAAAAATCTGGCAAAAAAAAGTTCAACCAGACAATAGACTTAATCTTGAACCTCCAAGAAATCGACATGAAAGCGCCAGAAGGCAAAATCCAAGCAGTCGTGGACCTCCCTCACGCCACAGGAAAACCAAACAAAATCTGCATCGTCGCCTCTGGCGAATTAGCGCTCAAAGCCCGCAAAGCAAACGCAGACAACGTCATTGAAAAAGCTGACCTTGAAGCGTTAGCGGGCAAAAAGAAGGAACTGCGCAAACTAGCCAGCGACTTTGACGTTTTCATTTCTGAAGCCCCATTAATGCAACTTGTAGGCAGAACCTTAGGTCCAGTTTTGGGTCCAAGGGGAAAACTGCCTGTGCCTGTTCCACCTAACGTTGACATAGCGGCTGTGATAGAGAAACACCGCAAAACGATAGTTGTGCGAATGCGCAACCAGCCAACCATCCAATGCTCTGTCGGGACAGAAAACATGAGCGAAGAAGAATTATTTGACAATATCCAGGCTGTTTTGAGGCTTTTAGAGGGCAAACTCAAAAGAGGACTGAAAAACATAAAGTTTGCCTACATAAAAACATCCATGGGCACGCCTGTAAAAATTAAACCGTGACAAAGAAGGGAATTATATGCCATCACAACAAGTCTTAGAAGAAAAAACTGGCGAAGTTGAAGAGATAAAGGGAATTTTGAACGAGTACAAGTCCATAGGCATTGCCAGCCTGCAGAAAGTTCGCGCTGCACAACTTCAAGAATTAAAGAAAAACTTAGCTGGCAAAGTTTGCATGCGCGTCCTGAAAAACACGCTGATTAAAATAGCCATCGAAAACATGGGCACAACCGAACTAAAAAAGCTTGAGCAGTACTTGGAGGGGTCGAATGTTTTACTCTTCACAGACCTAAACCCGTTCAAGCTGGCGCTTCTTTTAGAAAGAGGCAAAGTTAAAACCACCGCTAAATCAGGCGATATAGCCGCAATGGATGTGGTTATTCCCGCGGGAAACACTGGGCAACCACCTGGCCCAATAATCAGTCAACTCAACGCGGCTGGTTTACCCACAAGAATCGAGTCTGGCAGCGTATGGGTAAGCAAAGACACACTAGTAGTTCGCAAAGGCGAAGCCATCAATGAACGCCTTGCAGCTGTCCTGTCCAAGCTTGGAGTAAAAGCAGTTGAAGCTGGCTTATCAATGACAGCAGTCTACGACGAAGGTCTCATGATAACTGGAGACCAACTTAAACTCGACGTGGATGGAACTAGGAAAAGCGTTGAGCAAAGCCACGGAGCAGCTTTCGCTTTGTCGTTAAGCATAGCGTATCCAACATCCGAAAACATACAGGCACTCCTGCAAACCGCTCACCAAAAAGCTTTTGCACTTTCATTAAGTGCTGCCGTGCCAACGAAGGAAACTATAGCGGACTTGCTCAGAAAGGCACACACGCAAATGCTCAGCTTAAGCATTACAGTAGAGAAAACAACGCCTAAAAC
>CAYGYB010000286.1:0-2211 GCA_964354015.1 uncultured Candidatus Bathyarchaeia archaeon | reverse complement strand
TCGCCGCATTTCTTGCAGAAGTAAACAATCTCGTCCACAGCGTATTTACTTCCGCAGTTTATACATTCTTGATGCGTCATTATTTCATCTCCATTAGGCTAACTCCTCCGCCGGGTCTAGTGGCAAAGGCAGTTGCCTCGAAACCAGCAGACTCAAACCCTTCTTTCATAGCGTCTGCAATTTTGGCGGCGTCAGCTTTATTCTTGTTGACTATGGCTATCATGGCGGGTCCAGCTCCGCTTATGGCGACACCGCACGCGCCCGCCCGCAACGCGTTTTCTCGTACTTGCTGATAACCTGGGACTAAAAAAGCTCTCGCAGGCTCCACAACCGCATCCAACATTGACTTGCCTATCAATTCCACGTCGCCTGTTGCAAAACCGCTTGCCATAGCTGCAGCTTTTCCAACATTGTGGACAAGCTTGTCCGTTGAAACGAGCTTGGGCACGACTGAGCGGGCTTTTTTAGTTTTGTTGGCTGGTGTTGCCATGTGCGGGAAGGCTATGCTTACCTCCATGTTTGGCGGAGACTTCAGATTAACTATCTCTAAGGGCTTATAAGATTTGACTATTGTGAAATGTCCGCATATGGCTGCTGAAACGTTATCCGCATGTTCAGAGCCAGCTGAGGCAACTTCGCCTTTTGCAGCTAACCGAATTAACTCGTGATTATCCAGTTTGAGGTTGAAAATGCGGTTTAAGCCATAAGCTACGGCTGCGGCTGAAGCTGCGCTGCTGCCTAAACCAACGCTTGGAAAAATCCTTCTTTCAATTTCTATTTTGACTCCTGCTTTCAACGAGAATTCCCGCAGCATGTGGTTTGCAACCACGCCCGCCGGGCTTTTCTCCGGCGCGGTGGCACTTGTTGCTGCTGAGAGACCAGAAACAACTATTTTGACGCCTTCAGGAATCAGCGTTAACGTGACTTTATCATTTGGCTGCTGCAGGGCTAAGCCGAAAACGTCGAAGCCTGGACCTAAATTAGCGGTAGTGGCGGGCGCTTTAACGGTTACGTGACTTAGCGGCATAATTCCATCTCTAAACCAGCAGACAGTATAAAACTGCGATTATTAATATTGTTGCTTCGCAGGTTCAGTTCTAAACAAGCCATTTCAAATGCACGTTTCCCCTTTTTTGAGGTGTGGTTAGCCTACTAGGTTGGATAGGACCTCGTAAGCTTTCAGGCTGTCTTTTTTCTCCACGACGATGATTGTTTCTGTCCAGCACGAAATGAATTCTATGATGTTTACGTTCTGCTCCGCCAACAGCGTTGTTAGGAAAGCCACAACTCCCGGCGTTGCTTCCAAATCTTCAGGCGAGTGAATAACAGCCATTGTGCAATTGTCATGTTTAACCAATGTGCTGATTCTTTCAGGCATGTCGCTTCTGTCCATCAAGTAAACAAATTTGCCTAGCAAGTCTACTTTCATCCCGTTTTTCGCGTCCATTTCCCTGTTTGTTATCATAACGGATTTTCTATCGTAAACCGCTATGCTGCTGCGTTTTAGAAGTTGCAGAACTTTTTCTTCTCGTTTTTGCTTGTGCCGTTGCAGTTCCTCTGAGAATCTTCTCAAGGCGGCTTTTATGGCGCTTGTGTTGTCTATTTTCAGTTCTTCTTTGATTTGTCTGGATAATTCGCTGAGGTTAACTATTCCTTTTTCCAAGGCTTCCAGCAGGTATGGTTTGTTCCGTAAGTGACTTCTTACGTTTTGGGCTATTGTCATGATGCACAAATGTGCCAGATGGGACATTTAAAGCTTATCATGTTACAAAAAAGTCACAAAGTTTAAAAACACCGCGCGCGAGGTAAGGGGAATAATTCAGTTTCAAAAATGGGGGAGCAAAGGCATAACTGAAAAAATAGTCCTCGCGTACTCAGGCGGACTCGACACGTCCGTGCTAATCAAGTGGCTGCAAGAAAAATACAACGCAGAAGTCATAACCGTAACAGTTGACGTTGGCCAGCAAGAAGACCTGAAAGAAGTGGAGCAAAAAGCGCAGCGCCTCGGCGTGTTAAAGCACTACTCGATTGACGCTAAAGAAGAATTCGCTGCGAACTACATTTTCCCAGCCATAAAAGCCAACGCCCTCTACGAAGGGAAATACCCCATAAGCACCAGCCTGTCTCGCCCGCTTATCGCTGCGAAGATGGTGGGGATCGCGGAGAAAGAAGGCGCAACAGGCTTAGCGCACGGCTGCACAGGCAGAGGCA
>CAYGYB010000285.1:0-2250 GCA_964354015.1 uncultured Candidatus Bathyarchaeia archaeon | reverse complement strand
GGGGAACGAGCAGGAGTCACAAGCCTGATGACTTCGGCAACGGGCAAAATTACGCCGCAAATCAACGCGAAAGCCAACATTGCCTGTCTCTTGCGGATGAGAGCAGATATATAAGGCTGCGAATTAACTATTTGAAGAACAGAGAATCAAGAGGTTTATAGTAGATGCCGTTTAAACGAAAGAGTCGAGGAAGATCCAAAGGAGGCAAAGGCAGTAGCAGCCTCGTGCAATGCGGCAATTGTGGCGCAATGGTGCCGCGTGACAAAGCTAAGAAGTCTACGCGCCGCGTGTCCTTTGTCGAGCCTCAATTAGCCAAAGAGCTTCGGGCGAAAGGCACGTACTTGGCCTCGTGGATGGACACGAAGTACTATTGCATTTCATGTGCTGTGCATCGCGGCATCGTGAAAGTTAGAGCTGAAAACGAGCGCCACACAAGGTATAGACGAAGACGCTAATTCTCCTTTTTCTTCAGCGCCTTGTAAACGTGTATTGCTCTTTGTAGAACTGTAAAGTTTGAGAGCACCGCGAGAATTATAATTCCGATGTTTAGTGCGCTGATGTTTAGGAACCAAAAATTCAGGGTTTGGGGCCAAAAAAACGCGGCTAAGCTTGCAGCTGCTAGGATTATCATGCGTTCGGCTCTTTCAGCTATGCCTACTGATTCCATCTTTATCCCCGCTGCCTCAGCTCTTGCTCGACTGTAGCTTACCAGCAGAGAGCCTGCCAAGGCAATTAACCCCCACGCAGGGTCGCATAGTCCGCCGATTATCACGCCCGCATACACGGCAGCGTCAGCATATCTGTCCAGAAGCGAATCGAAGAAACCGCCGAAAACGCTTGCCTGCTGGTGCGTTCTGGCTAACACGCCGTCTAATATATCGCAGAAGCCCGAGGCTAAGAGCAGAACGACGGCTAACAGCAGCAGCACAGGTTGATTTTGCGCCATGGCGTATGCTGCGGCTGAAAAAATAGCCAGCGCAAAGCCTATGACGCTTATGATGTTCGGGGTTAACCCTATCTTGTGTGCGGCGTGTGCTGTGCCAGTTAGCATTTCCTGAACTTTCTTCTTTAGCTTCGTTAGCATGTTGGCTCGCTATTTTTATGGTAACGTTAATTATTTAAACTGGACTGTGACCAAGTTGATGATTGACTGGAAGATGCGACATGCACAAGCTAAGGCGAGTGTGCGTCGAAAAGTTTTGTCGAAACCAGTGTTCTCTATGGGCGAAGTTTGGCTGACACCTTGTTTTCAGCGTGGTTGGCGCCGTGTTTTTTCATCGAACTTATAAGGAAGTTCATAATTTACTTAGGGCAGTAACGTTCTGCCGCGAACAGAACGCAGGCACAGCGACGTTACACAATAGAAACAACAAAAAAAGGAGTGAAAAAAATGGCAGAAAATGCAGATGTTATCTTCGTTGGAAACAAACCACCAATGAGCTACGTGCTGGCAATCATCACAAGTCTCTCCGCGGGAAACTCTAAGGAAATAACGCTGAAAGCTCGAGGTCAAGCAATAACTACAGCAGTTGATGTTGCTGAAATAACTCGAAACCGCTTCGTTAAGGACCTGAAAGTGACCAAGATAGCTATAGGAACCGCGGAAATGCCACCGAGAGAAGGCGAGACCAAGTCCAGAATGGTTTCAACGATGGAAATAACGCTGACCAAGAAGTAGGCAAATGCAAAGCAACAACGAACCTAAATATCCGTTCTAATTTTTCTTCTATTTTTTTGAATTTTTGCATTGCGTTTTCAAGCTCCAGTTTCGCTGAACCATGCAGCACACCATCATATTTGGAGCCTAATAGTCAATCATTGCAGAAACCTATAAGGGGTCTATCCGTAGCGTTTCTTTCAGAACTATATAAAGGAACTATAAATAAGGGGGCTATAGTCTTTTCCGAGCGCTAGCAGCCGTAACCGACACAGCAACGGACTGATTTCAATACGCACGCAATTCTGTTTTGATTTGCACTCTAAAGGTAAATAAATAAGCTGGCTAGTAAAAATAGAGAAACCTTAACTGAGGAATAAAAGTGAAGAGCATCACTGTTGTCTTTGCTGTTGCAATTTTTTCACTGTGCATCATCTTGCCCTTTTCTCTTGACATCAGCCCCGTTTCAGCTCAGAATTCCAGCTACAGTATACAGCGTATTGGCCATCAAATTGAAGTCATGTATTCTGGGCACTTGGTCATACGCGACACAATACACGTAACTGGACAATTAACTGATGGTTTCTTAATTG
>CAYGYB010000284.1:0-2251 GCA_964354015.1 uncultured Candidatus Bathyarchaeia archaeon | reverse complement strand
AGAAAATGCGGAAGATATCACCAATTGCCTTCAGTCCAAACCCTGCCCTCGGCACTTTTAAGCTTATTCTGAGCTTGGTTTAGGTAAATAGGCGAAAAATAGGTTTTTTTCAAATCGGCTTTCAGAAGACTGTGACTATGGATATTGCTGCGAAACATCGACAAAAACTTGCAGAAAAAAAGGTTACATCTCGAATCCAAACCTTTGCGTCTAGAGTCAGTCGTTTCCGAACAGCAAAACAGGGCCGGTATCCTTGGCGATTTTTACATATTTCACTTGGTCTGCTTTCAAGCATTCCTCGTCTGCACCATAAACCTGCGGAATGGCGCCAGTTGTCTTGTCTGCGGTCGGCGTGCTTATCCTTTTGATTGCCGTCATCGCTTGTTCAGAAAAGACAGGGGCAGCCTTGCCATCTTTCAAGCCGCCGAAACCACTCACGCTCTCAGGAATGGTGCCGTCTGCACAATATATATCCTTTCCATCAAAAGACGCAAAAAGTTCTGAGGCTGCTAGGCAAACTTCATGTTCTCCAGGTTTTACAGTTCTCGTATATTGCATTAGCCCCAGCAGCTTTTTGTCGCTTTCAGTGCCTTCTTTCAAAACTGCTTGAATATATTGGCTGAACTTTTGTCCAGACTTGCCATAGCGTCCTGTATAATTTATAAGATCTGCTATTAGGGCGTCTCTTTGACTGGTGTTATCCAAAACTCGGGAGAGCTCGCCCCTTACCCTTGGGCATGCGGCTGCGTTGTTATTGGCAATCTGCACCCAGGTGTCAGTGTTGTCAGGGTCATAAAAAGTGGATTTTCGGCCAGTTCCGGAATCCACATAAAGCCAAGTTTCATTCAACACTCTGTGCTCTATGTTCTCGATTCTGCTTTCGCCGTCGGCCAGAATCACATCGCGGTCGCCCCATCTCTGGTCGAGTATCTGCTTCTCCTCTGGGTCAAGCTTCCCGTTCATCATCATCCCGGTTTTCGGCCCTTTCCAGCTTCCCCAGTCGAGCGTGTTTTTTATGTCATAGAAGTACTTCTGAGCCTGCACGGCCATCGCGTGGATAAGCATCTGGTAGTTCGGGTTTGCGAGTATCTCGCCCATGTTCTTGTCGACCAGAATCCTCGGGAGGGCGTCCGCCCCGAACGGAGTAATGTCAGCCGCTATCTGGGGCCTGGCCTCCACCACATCTATGGCATTCTTCAGGGCCGCCGTAGTGTAGACTTCAGGCGTCGTCTTTCCGGCGTTGTGCGAGTCGTGGTACTCGACAAGCTTGTCAACGAAGTTTATACTCTCCTGCTTCAACGAGGTGTGCGAATCGCTCGGGTCGAGCATGTTCGTCCCGTTCTTCAGTTCATCTATGTTACTTTTGCCATCTCTATCGAAATCACCAGTAACCACGTCTTCGCCTTTCTCCGCTCTTCTAGTTAATGCGTCTTTTTCATAATCACTTATAGCAGAGAAAATGGCATCATGGTCGCTACTACTGAACCTTTGATAAAGGGTAATGCCTATGAGAACAACTGCAACGCAAAAGAGAATCAAGACAACAGCCAGAACCCACTTCTTTTTACTCATATCCATCTTTTCCCGAAGACTACAAAAGTCTCTAACACACTCTGCATTCTTGAAACTTTCGCTAAAAACCCCCAGTAAGACGAGCTAACAAAAATATGTAAAAAGTGTAACGACGGCTTAAACGACCCTGCGAAGCTAGCCCTCGGCACCATCTCACTCGCCTGTAACCAGTTAATTCATCTTTTTCGCAGTTGCAAAGACAACATAACAGTAAGCATTTGTCACACAATTAAGTGCCAATGTTTCATTTGCCGCAGACATAGCGCGCCTTATTTGGTGAATAGGAGCCTCAGTTTTTTCTGCAGTTCCGCAATTTTCTGCGTATTCAACTCATCAGTTACTTTCTCAACTGCAAGCACAAATTTCTTAGCTCTTTCCGCAACTTGCTCCAAATCAACGCTTATTTCCTGAGTGTAATATTGCGCCTCAACACGATCTTCTTTAGAGTCTCTCAGGTCCTTGATGATTTCCTTCGGAATGCTGTCGCTGAAAAGTTGCTCGAACAAAGTTATGGTGCAGTCATGTATCTCAGATTTTACTCCAAGCTTAGAAAGCAAAGCATACACGGCAAAGTACTTCGAATAATAACTGGCAGATACAGCCCAATCGATCAGGCCAGCCTGCGCGTTAACCTCCATAGACTTCAAAGCATTTCTGGATTTTTGGCGGTACGCTTTTA
>CAYGYB010000283.1:0-2254 GCA_964354015.1 uncultured Candidatus Bathyarchaeia archaeon | reverse complement strand
AACCAACAGTAATCACGGGCGAAATCACCTCCGACCCCACCGAAAGCACACTGCTGATTGAAAAGACGGTGACGCGAGTTTTCCAGCGTTTCAACGTTGAAAAACGGTTCGGCGCAAAAGTGCGCACTTGGTCAGACATCCCGATTGCAAGAGGCTTAAAAAGCAGTAGCGCAGCAGCAAACGCAGTGGCCTTAGCCACAGTTGCAGCTCTAGGCGAAACACTGGACGATTTAACAATAGTTAAGCTTGGCGTGGAAGCTGCTTTCGACGCGAAAGTCACGGTGACAGGCGCTTTTGACGACGCCTGTGCCTCCTACTTCGGAGGCGCCGTAGTCACCGACAACCTGAAAAGGAAACTTGTTAAACGCTTCACGTTGCCAGCGGGCTTAACGGTTTTGTTTCATGTTCCCTCCAGAAAAGCTTACACTGGCGACGCTGACGTGGACAAGCTAAGCCGTGTCAAGCCGCTTGTGAAAATTGCTTACAAAGAAGCACAGAAAGGAAACTTCTGGGACGCGCTGTCACTTAATGGCGTAATTTACTCTGCAGCTTTAGGCTACGACGCTTCAGCCGCGTTAGACGCTTTAGCTGCTGGAGCAGTGGCTGCTGGCTTATGCGGCAAAGGTCCAGCTGTAACTGCTGTTGTTGCTGACGAGAAAGTTGATTTGGTGAAGCAGGCGTTACAGCACCACGAAGGCACTGTTCTACAAACGCATCTGAATCATGAAAAAGCCAAGGTGATAACGCAGAGATGACCGAAGTTACAGTCAGAAGAACAAAAAAACTAACAGGCGAAGTCTATGCGCCGCCGTCAAAAGCATACACGCAGAGAATGCTAATTGCCGCTGCACTATCACTTGGGACCTCAAAAATAGCGGCGCCACTGCGTTCCGATGACACTGAAGCGACGCTGCGCGCGGTCAAAGCGTTAGGCGCAAAAGTAACAACGAAAGACGATTGCTGGACTGTTACAGGCGCAAAACCGCTGAAAGGCGCAGAAGAGCCAATAGACTGCGGAGAGTCTGGCGCTACCTTGCGGTTCATGATTCCTGTTGCTGCGTTGGCAGCTGAACGTTCAGTTTTTGTGTTCGGCAGTTCTTTAGAGCAGAGACCACTAGAGCCGCTGCTTGAAAGCCTTAAGCAGTTAGGCGCTGAAGCGCGCATTCAAAGGCTGGGCGGCAAGATGTCTGTTCATGTTAAAGGCGGTGGCATAGCTGGCGGAAAAACAGCGATGCGCGGAGACGTGAGCTCCCAGTTTGTCTCAGGGTTAATGTTCGCCTGCCCAAAAGCGCGGGTGGACACGGAGATAACGTTGACGACGCCGCTTGAATCTAAAGGCTACGTTCAAATGACCCGAGACGTCCTCGCCGAGCACAGCGTTGAAGTGTCGATTTCTGAGGATTTCAGTCGCCTGCACATGCCGTCACATCAAACATACAAACCATGCAACCACAGCGTACCGGGCGATTTTTCGTCTGCTGCGTTTCTCTTAGCCGCGGCAGCAATAACCCACTCAGAAGTGCACGTTAAGAACCTCGATTACAAGACAACACAGGGCGACAAAGCCATAGTGGATATTCTCAAGCAGATGGGTGCAACCGTGCATGTACGTAGTAACCAAATAGCAATAGCAGGCAACGGCACCTTGCTCAGTGCTGTGGACGTGGACGCAAGAGATATACCTGACCTTGTGCCAGTCTGCAGCGTTCTCGCCTGCTATGCACGGGGCACTTCCGTGATACATGATGCCCAAAGGCTTAGGTACAAGGAGTCCGATAGGCTCTTATCACTTTATGCGGAACTGAAAAAGATGGGTGCGGAAATAGCTATGAACGAGAGCAGCTTGACTGTGAAAGGTCCCTGCGCTTTGCGTGGTTGCACGGTGGATCCGCATAATGACCACCGCATCGCCATGGCTTGCGCGGTTGCCGCATTAGGCGCCAGCGGCGAAACCACGATTCAAAACGCTGAGTGCGTCAGAAAGTCTTATCCACGGTTCTTCAGTGATTTACGTGTCTTAGGAGTGGATGTAGTTGGCGGGAAACTCGATAGGTAAAGAATTCGTGGTAACCTCCTTCGGAGAGAGCCACGGCAAACACGTAGGCGTAATCGTTGACGGTTGCCCAGCTGGCATGGCTCTTTCCGAAAAAGACATTCAAGCCGAACTGGATAGGCGCATCCCACCGCAGCCAAAAATTGTTTCTGCGCGAATCGAAAAAGACACGGTGGAGATTCTCGCTGGCGTTTTCAACGG
>CAYGYB010000282.1:0-2265 GCA_964354015.1 uncultured Candidatus Bathyarchaeia archaeon | reverse complement strand
AATGAAGCCACGCCTGGGTATCCAGCGCCGCTTAAGGCTTGCATGGTTGAAACGATAACCTGCTTTAGACCGAAACGCATAAGCGGCTTCAGCGTCATGGCTAACTGAATCGTGCTGCAGTTGGGGTCTGTGGTGATGAAGCCCTTCCAGCCTCTGGCCTTCTTTTGAAGCGGAATCAAAGCCAAATGTTCAGGGTTCACTTCGGGCACAAGCAAAGGCACGTCTTTCTCCATCCTGTGCGCGCTTGCCTTGCTGAAGACAGGGTACACAGCGGCGAATTCCGCTTCAACAGGTCCCGCCAAGTCGCCTGGCAAGGACGAGAAGACCAAGTCTACTTTGCCTGCCTTGCTTACCGATTCGACATCACTGTGCACAACAGGCATCTCCGCTATTTCAGCGGGCAGGTTTGATTCCATAAGCCAGTTGCAGGCGTCTCTGTATTTTTTGCCCGCGGACCTTTCCGAAGCGGCGAGCACTTCGATTTTGAACCACGGGTGCCCCTGCAGCAGCTGGATGAATCGTTGTCCAACAGCGCCTGTGGCGCCGAGTATGGCTACTTTACGTTTCATAGACATTTCTTATCGCTTCCTGTGCCTTTCTGAGTTGATTTCCCTCAATAAAACGTTAATGGTTACTCTGCTACTCACTTGATTTCCACTTTGTTCCTACGATAAGCCTAAAACGTCTTCCATGCTGAAGATTCTGGCTTCGCGCTGCTTGTTTATCCATTCAGCCGCGTACACTGCACCTTGAGCGAATACGCTGCGCGAGAAAGCCACGTGCTCTATTCGCAGCATCTCGTACGGTCCAGCTACTATGAGGTCGTGGATGCCTGGAACGCCGCCTGCTCTTAACGCTGCGATTTCCAGCTCTTCGGGTTTCCGAGGGCTTATGCCGTCTCTGCCGTGGATTACGGTGGAGTAGCCGCGTGTATCCGCGATTATTTCGCCTAGCTTCTTAGCGGTTCCGCTTGGCGCATCCTTCTTTCCCGTGTGATGAACCTCGGTTACGCTGAAATCGTATCCTTGCGGAAAAGCCTTTAGTGCTTTGGCAAGTTGGAAGAGGATGTTGACGCCTACGGAGTAGTTGGGCGAGAACACGGCGGGCACCTTGCCTTGAACGGCTTGGCGGATTTGGCGGTTTTGTTCTTCGGTGAAGCCAGTTGTGCCTAAAACTATGCGCTTGCCCAGCGCAACAACGGCTGGAATATTGTGCACTTCGGCTGCGGGCGCCGTGAAAGTTACGTAAACATCCGCGTTTCCTGCGGCTTCGCGGATTTTGTCTGCGCCTACAATTCTTGTGTCTGAATCGCAGATGCCGAGTTCTCTAAGGCTCTTTCCAATGCACGGGTTGCCCGTGGCTTCTATTGCGCCGACTATTTGGAAGCCTTTCGCTGCGGCTTCGCGGATGACTGCGTTGCCCATTTTGCCTGCGGCGCCAGCTACGCACAGCTTAAGCATAGGTGAGTCCCTTCCAGAACTGTTCTTTGTATAAGCGTTCCATTAGGTCTACGGAGAAGAAGTCTTCTACGGGCTGGAGTATTTCAGGGTGGTTTTCGTAGACTTTGCGGGCGTTCGCTAAAACCACTTCTAAGCCGTTGCGCGTCATTTTTCCCAAAGGCTGCCTGCATGGTCCTGAAGGCATACCTAACACGTGCATAAGTGTCTTGTAGGCGAGTGGGTTTCGCGCTTTGCAGGTTACTGTGCCGTAGGGTGTTTGTTCTTGTGTTTTTACGGTTACTATGGCGAAAAGCGGCTGTAAAGCCTGAGCGAGTTGGTTGGCTTCGGTTATGTTGCCGTCAAGTATGTAATGCGTGAGGTCGGCTACGGCGCGGGGGGCGATGTTGCTTGTGACTGAGATGACGCCTGTTGCGGCAATGTCAGGTGTAGTCATCATCGCGTAAGTCTTGTCATCGTCGCCTGAGAGTATGTTGAAGTTTGCGCCGCAGAGTTTGCGGGTTAAGCGCATGTTTTCTAAGTCGCCTGTGGCTTCTTTCACTGCGCTGACATTTGGGTATTGCTGGTTGAGCACTGCTATGTCTTGTGGCAGGAGTTGGGTTCCTGTTCTGCCTGGAATCACGTAGGGGATGACTTGGATTTCGGGGAAACGTTTGGCGATGGGTTCCACGTATTCTCTTCGTATTTCCAGCGAGCTGGGACCATTATAATACGGGTCTACGAGTAGGACGCAGTTTATGCCTGCGTGTAGCGCGTGTGCTGTGCCTTCTATGGCTTCTTGGGTGGAGTTGCTTCCCGTGCCCGCTAT
>CAYGYB010000281.1:0-2272 GCA_964354015.1 uncultured Candidatus Bathyarchaeia archaeon | reverse complement strand
TTTGTGTGGGGTTGTGGGTGGGGTTTGTTGTGTTCCTGTGTGTGCTGTTTGTTGGGTTTGTATGTTGAAACTGTCACAGTGTGCGGGGTGTGTTTTGAAAAATAGAAAAAGGTTGAGGGGTTGGGTGGTTGTTCAGGGTTTTCTTCGGATTTTTGTCAGCGTTACTAGGCCGATTGTCACGGCTGCACCGTAAAGAAGCAAAGGCGTCAGAACCTGTAGGTAGTCGGTGGTTACTTCGCCGCCGACTGGCGTGGGAATGGTTATTTTGAAGACGTAGAGGCTGTCGTAGGTTCCGCCTCCGACGGCGACGGTTGCGCCGGTTTTAGACATTGAGACTTTGTCGCTGAGGGAATCGAGTTGGAATTCTCCGATGTTGATGCCGTCGGCTGTGTAGAAGTATGCGTAATATTCTGCTTGCGCGTTGTATCTGTAGGCAACGGCGGCCAGGATTGTACCGCCATTGTTTATGGCTACGTCGGGAACTGATTCTCCTTCGTGTTTTGCCCAGGTTTCTGGCAGGTTGATGCCTGTTAGGCTTCGGGCGCTGGCCCAGAAGTGTATTCCGCATGCGTAGAAGATTGGTTTGCCTGCGACGACTTCGTTGCCGTCGGCGCTGGTGTCTACGCATGCGTAGGGTGTGGTGTTGTTCCAGGTGTCTGATGGGTCGCCTGTGAGGCCGCTTGCGCCTGCCCAGTAATGCAAGGTGGTCGGCATTTGACTTGACACGGCTGCGACTGCGTATCCGTCGTCGGAGACTTTTACGTCAACTATCGGCTCGATTATGCTGCTTCTTGCGTTCCAAGCTTCATTCTTTGGAAAAGGCGGGGTGTTTGCCTGCTTGTAGTACGCAACAAAACCTCCGTCGCTGGGGCCAGACTTGCTTCCGCCCACTGCGATGTACTGTCCGTCAGGTGACAAGTCTACCGCGAAAATCTCGCTCGAATCAAACGGCCAGTCAGACCAAGTGACGTCTTCATTTAGCCCCGATCTTGATCTGCTGTCAGCAAAGTAGTACACTGATTCGCCTGTGCCGCCTACTACGACATATTGTCCGTTGTCCGAGATGCCCATTGTGCGTCTTTGGATGGGTCCGCCCAGGTCGCGACTGCGCCAAGTTGAAGATGCTTGCAGTCCGCTTCTGGTCAATGATGAATCAAAGTAGTATACAAATCCTGTGCTGGTTCCCACTGCAACTTGATTCCCGTCTGAAGATATAGCAACTGACAGAGGAGTGTCTACAGGGTCTAGCCACCACCATATCGGTCTTGAACTGTCTGAAGCAAAGAAGAACAGGCCGCTTGGAGTACCGTTGACAGCTGCTAAGTATGCGCCGTCTCCAGATACTGCAACGTCATATACTTCCATCGGATTTGTCCAAAGCAGTGTTACGTTAGGTGTGGCTTGGCTGGCTGGTGCGTAGACCATTGAAGTTGAAGTTGCCATCAAAGCAATAAGCAACAGCAAAATTGAGGTTGTTATTGATTTTTTCATGATGACCAATTCTGTTGACCACTGAATTTAAAACTTGCGCGTGTACGCATTTGTCAAGGGCTCAGGATGGTTTCACGGTGTTGGCAATAGCTTCCGCGCCCCGTCGAGGATAGCATATTTAATATGCAGAGCCAAATGTAGATGGAAGGCGAAGGCCAGTTGAGAAGGAAAAATCGTCCTGACAGGAACTTCAAAGAAAAAAGAGGCAAACAGGAGTCTGAAAAAGGCGAAGCATTTGGCAGGTTGAATTCGAGACGATTGAGGATAGGCTTGGCAATTGCTTTTTCTTGTTTACTCATTTTTTCAATAAGCTGGCTGATGTCGAACAGATCCTCACCTTCGCCACAAACGGACAAGCAGCCGCCGACCGAGGCAGTGGCTGATACTATGAAGGCGTTAGTTCTTGATGGCTTGTATGTTACGTCTCCGAATGCCACTTTTTCGCAGAGTTTGAGAAGCTGTCTTTCAAGCGCCGGGTTTAAGGTGGACGTTGTTCAGGGCGAAAATGTAACCATTGACGTGCTGAGAAATGTTGCAGGTTACAGGGTTCTGATTCTGAGGCTCCACAGCGCGGTGCGTTCAGACGGGTTCCTGTATCTTTTCAGCGGAGAAAGGTACTCACAGTCAAGATACAGTGCGGAACAGCTGTCGGGAAGCGTCAGGAAGGGAGTTACTTTTGAAGGGGACGAGTTTTTCGCGATCAACGCAGTTTTTATCGGCGGAAACAAGCCTTCTGGACTGAACGGTTCAACAATCATTTTGATGGGATGCAATGGAACAG
>CAYGYB010000280.1:0-2281 GCA_964354015.1 uncultured Candidatus Bathyarchaeia archaeon | reverse complement strand
GTATGCTTCGCTGGCGGAAGTTGAGACGGCTTATGCTGTGGTGTGCGAGGAGTTTGATGAGCAGCCGCGTAGTCACACTCAACTTTGGAAACACGCACAGTTTCTTTCCGCGTTAGGCATATTGAAAACTGAGGTTGCTTCGACTGGTACGCGTGGGCGGTCAACGCGGGTTTCTTTGCCTTCGATTCCCGCGGGCGAGTTGGAGAAAGAATTAAGTGCTGCCTTGGAAGAGTGAAGCAGAGGGGAGCGCGCGTTATGGAGATAGAGGCGGTTTTCTCTTCGAAGCCTAGAATGAAAATCCTGAAGCTTATTGCGCGGTTAGGCGCGCTTAACGTTTCTGACATCGCGAGGCGGATAAACTTGAATTACACGACAACGAACCAGCATCTGAAAATTTTGGAGGCTGAGGGCGTGCTCCAGCAGAGGGTTTATGGAAGAATCCGCATGTACAAGTTTAACGAAACGTCGCCCAAGGCTAAGGCAGTGCAAAACCTTATAGAGACTTGGGAACAGGTAAGTAACAAATAAGCGTATCCTGTGTGTGGAGGAAAACATTGTGGCGATGGCCGATGTGTCGGGCAAAGCGGAAATTTTTCGGGAAGCAACCGCAACAGGAACGATTAAGCTGAAGCCCGAAACAGTAAACCTGATAAAAACAGGGAAAATCGCGAAAGGCGACCCGTTGTACACGGCGAAAATTGCCGGCGTCCTTGCCGCCAAAAAAACAAGCAGTTTAGTGCCGCTTTGCCACCCGTTACCCTTGTTGAATGTTGAGGTTAAAGTTAAAATCGCGGATAAAACCACCGTTGAAGTGTCAGCTGCTGTTAAAGCGAAGGCGCAGACTGGCGTGGAAATGGAAGCTCTCGTTGCGGTTTCTGTCGGCTTGCTTACTGTGTGGGACATGGTGAAGCAGTACGAAAAAGACGTTGATGGACAATATCCGACCACAGCAATCCAGAATATCCGGGTTGTAAGAAAAATGAAGGGAGGTGTAACGCGTGAGCGAAAGTTCAAAGAAGCATAAGGCCACGGCGCCTAAGCAGTTGAACTTCGGAGTTTTCGTGTGTAGCACATCGCGGTATCAGCAACTGCAGAACGGCGAGAAAATAAATGATGTTTCAGGCGATTTGATTGAGGCTTTGGTGAAAATCGCAGGACATAAGGTTCTGTTCAAGAGGATAATCTCAGACGATAAAGGCCAAATCCAAGATGCTGTGAAAAACGCTTTGGGTTCCGCAGATTTAGATGCGGCTGTTTTCTGCGGCGGCACAGGAATAGCTCCGTCCGACGTTACTATTGAGACCGTGATGCCTTTTCTGGAGAAGACTCTGCCTGGCTTCGGGGAGGTTTTCAGGCATTTAAGCTATAATAAGGTTGGTTCCGCAGCAATTTTGTCCCGCGCTGTTGCGGGTGTGGCAAAAGGCAAAGCGCTGTTTTGCATCCCTGGTTCCCCTGACGCTGTGCGTTTTTCTCTAGAAACGCTTATTTTGCCCGAAGCGCCTCACATCGTTAGGCACGCACGGGAATAACGATGGTTTTAACTGACAATTGCGGTCGACCTCTTCTGAACTTGCGAATAGCGGTAACTCCGCGTTGCAACTTGCGCTGCGACTACTGCCACAAAGAAGGCGAAGAAGTTCCTTCATGCTCCAGAGGCACAGCGGAAGAAATGACCGCTGACGAAATCGTGCGCATCGCAAAAATAGCTGTCAGTTTGGGCATTTCAAGGATTAAGCTGACAGGCGGAGAACCGCTTATACGGAAGGACATTTGCGACATCGTCAAGGGAATCGCCGCTATACCTGACTTGAAAGACTTTTCAATGACTACTAACGGCGCAATGCTTGGCTTCATAGCTAAGGAACTGCGTGCGTGCGGGTTAAAGCGCGTGAACATCAGTCTGCCAACCTTGAACGCTGAAGCATACAGGAAGCTTACGGGTGGGAAACTGGAAAATGTTTTAGACGGCGTTAAAGCTGCGGTTGCCGCGGGTTTCTGTCCAGTCAAACTTAACATGGTTATTTTAAAGGGCATCAATGTTGACGCAGTTCAGGAGATGATGGATTTCGCACGACAAACGGGCACGGTACTGCAGCTTATTGAACTGGACCCGATAAACGTTAACGACGCGTATTATGCAATGTACCATAAGTTCTTGAATGAGCAGGAAGAGATGCTGAGGCAAAAGGCTCTGAGCGTTGAAACTAGGCACTTCATGCATAACCGCCACATTTACAGCCTGCCTGACGTGACGGTGGAGGTTGTGCATCCAACAGAAAAC
>CAYGYB010000279.1:0-2300 GCA_964354015.1 uncultured Candidatus Bathyarchaeia archaeon | reverse complement strand
GTTTGCCCTTTCCACTTGCAGGACAGCCGTTTCACCGCTCCCACAAGGCATAACTCAGCAACTTAACATGCCTCATCTTCACGCGCCAAGTGGACGTTTCGTTTCTGCTCTGTAGCCAAGGCTCTCGCCTTGCCCCAATAAAGGGGCTGCAATTCTACACGTGGGCGGAGTTTCCTCAAGCTTCGCGGCTAAGCGAGGCTCGACAGCCACACACCAACTCGCCAGCCCAATAAGCCAATGCGTATTCGCAGGCAATAAGAATTTCTACACGTGGCGATGCACTACACAAGTTTGCCAGTAGCCACTAGCATCACCTTGCCGCCAACATGAACCCGTATGGTTCCAGCCCTATTTTCCGCCTTCAACAACAGCAACGAACGCCTCCTCACCTCGTAGCCCTGCTCAACTCTGGCGTTCACTTCATCAGTGCCAAAATAGCGATAACGCGACAAGTAGCCTGCAAGGCACCCGTTGCCTGAGCCCGTTGCAGGGTCCTCTGGAATGCCGAACAGATCCACGAACACCCGCACGTTTAAATCATTGCCCTTCTCATACGTTTCAGGGCAAAAAACCAGAATGCCCGCTTTCGCTTCCTTTGCCAACTCAAGCAAACTTTCCATGCTGATTCTTGCCCACTTAACAGCATCCAAAGTCTTTAAGGGAACGATTATGAATGGCAACCCAGTGGACACTTCTTGAATTGGGTAGCAGCTGTCAAAATCGCCTACGCTAAGCCTTAGAATCTGTGCAAGCTGCGGAACGCTGAATGTTTTGCCGAAAGTCGGCGGCACCTGCTCCATCCAAACCGTTTCTTGGCGCGCCCCAGCGTTTTCGAAGCTGACTGGTATTTGACCCACCTTCAAGTTTAACAGCACATTATCAACGGGTTTTTTGATTAGAAACCGCTTTATCACGTACGCCGTGCCCAACGTCGGGTGCCCAGCAAACGGCACCTCTGCTGAAGGCGTAAAAATGCGCACTTCAAACCCGCCGTTGCGCTGCTTATGCGAAAGAAGGAAGGATGTTTCAGAAAAGTGCATTTCATTGGCTATTTCCTGCATCTGCGCAGTGGACAGCGCAGTACCACTGTCTACTACGGCAAGCTGGTTTCCAGCGTACTTTTGTTCAGCGAACACGTCAACCAGATAGAACGGCAATGTGCGCATCTTGATTCACAAGCCCAAAAGAGTGGCGCCAGCCATATATTAAATGCGCAGGTCTTTTGGACTTCCGAATCTTGCGGAACAAATAAGAATTGCCTGCTGCTCAATTAGCAGTTATGAATAAACGCGTCATCCTCATCACGGGTACGCCTTGCGTTGGAAAAACCACCCTTGCACATCAACTTAGCAAGAAACTAAACGCGGCATACATCAACTTAACGGAACTTGCCGAGAAAGAAAACTTGACTGCAGGCGAAGACAGAGAAAGAAAAACTATCATAATCAACGAAGACAAAATGCGCAGAAAAATACGCGAAATCTTAGACGAAACAGATGAAGGCACCGTAATCATTGATGGGCATTACGCTGCCGCAGTCGTGCCGAAAAGCCACGTGACACGCATTTTCGTGCTCAGGCGCAACCCTGTGGAGCTCCGCGCGTTCATGGAAAAAAACGGTTTCCAAGGACTTAAGCTGTGGGAGAATTTGGCTTCCGAAATCTTGGACGTGTGCCTCGCCGAAGCGCTAAGCAAACATGAAAAAGACAAGGTATGCGAACTGGATGTTACGGGTAAAACAGTGGAAGACGCTGCAAATGAGACGATAGCAATTTTAGACAGCCGCAGAAAGTACCGTGCGAGCGGCATAGACTGGTTGGGCATGCTGGAAACGCAAGGTGTACTGGATGAGTACTTGAAAGTTTAATGGTTTACCTGAGGCTCGTGACTATTTTCTGTTTAGTCAACAACGTAAGCTTGCGCCTGTTCGCGTAGGACTTGGCGTGGTCGCTGAATTTTTCCCCTATCATTATTGGGCTTGACAAGCCAACATCATCTGACGATGTGTCCAAATTAATGATGATGTTAACGCCTATTGTCCTGTTCCAATCGCGTATCCAAACGCCCTGTTCCACGCGGCCTTTCTGAACGATGAGGTTAAATTTCCGCGATATACCGGTGAAGCCCTCAAGAGTCGTGTTCTCCTGATTTATTTTGTAGCCTTCTTTCTTGAAGTACCTAACTGCAAGCTCCATTAAACGCGATTTTGACGCTGATTCTTCTTCGCCACTCATCTCGCTTCCTCTTCCCTAAGTGTTATCTACTTGTTTAGTGGAAAAGTCTTTCGGAAGGATACAGTG
>CAYGYB010000278.1:0-2314 GCA_964354015.1 uncultured Candidatus Bathyarchaeia archaeon | reverse complement strand
GAGGTCATGAAGGAGCTTGCGAAGGACAACGCTTTGAAAGCGAACATGAAGGCGGTAGCTGCGTTTGTTCCGAAAGCGCTGAAAACGTTGAACAAGCTGCCCAATGACAGAAAAGTGCGCATTGCACAGGTTGAAATTGCCAATGAGAAGGAAATAATTGAGGATGCAGCGGTTTTCTTGAAAGCACGCTTCAACGCGCAAATTGCAGTCTACAGCGAAGAAGACGAGGCGCGCTATGACCCTAAGCAGCGGGCAACAATGGCAGTGCCCTATCAACCAGCAATCTACATAGAATAAGAAAACAAGTGTCGCCGTGACGACTGCAGTGGCTGATTCGCTTATTCAGCCTGTTTCTGCGAAATTGCAGTGCGTTTACCCGCGCGTTTTCTGAGTACAAGCGCCACTGCACCAACAACAACTATGACTACTGCTACTACTGCTACGTAGATGTACGTGTCTGGTATGGCTGTTCCAGTTCCAGATGCAGTTGGAGTTGGTGAAGGTGAACTTGATGCGGGAGTTGGCGTTGGGGAAGCTGATTGACTGGGCGACGGAGTAGGAGTGGGCGTTGCAGAAGGTGCAGTGAGCGAGGTCTGAATTATAAGCGAGTAACTTGCGATATTAGCCGCTACAGCCTCGTAGTCCTGTGGGTAAATTGTGAATGAGGCAGTGCCGCCGGGGGGTATGACTGCAGGGGTTACATATACCCCCCCTTCTTGTCCTATTCCGATAACGCTGCCAGTGGAATTATAGAAAGTTGCCACAACCCATGTTTTGTTCGTTGTTTGAGAGCCTGTGTTCTTAACGACGCCCGTGACCATATAATAGCCATCAGAGTCAGTGCCAGATGAGTCGCTAATCACTGTTAAGTCCTGATATTGCCGCGTTTCAGTTGGATTAGCATAATTGACTGTAATGGTGAAGTTTGTAACATCTTGAGATGTCCAGTTGGTGCCAGCTACGATGTTAGCTGGGGAAAATGCGATGTAAAACGGCGTTTTCTGTTGAGGAAGAATTTGAGTTATGAATGCTTTGACGTAGTTAGACATGAAAACCGTTCCATCAGGCGCGTAGAAGGTTCCTGTCACTGATATGTAATCAATTACGTTTGAACCGATATTCTGGGCTTCACCCACCACGATCAAGTAGTCACTGCTATAAGGGCTCATGTAATAGCTGTAACTGAGGACACTAACGTTTTCTGGTTGACTGAGCACATTAGGAATTAAGGCGAGACACAAAGCTATTGTGCTAATAGTAACAAGAACAGAGAATGCACCCTTTTTCATGGTAGTTTTCCCCGAGCCTAAACTTTAGATGTGCATAAGAGAGCCAAGAATTATAAAACTCTTTCTCAGAATTGCACCAAATTCTGGGGTTACGCTATTTGTCTGTTAAGTATTGTGTAAGAAACGTGCTGTCCATCTTGTTTAGCAAGTTCTGAAATGGTTGCGGTGCATCGTGCGCCAGCGTGTTTTCTTTTGTAGGCTATGCGTGCTATTAGCGTTGCGATTACGGCTATTGGCAGGATAATGAGCAAGTAGGAGAACTCTACGGCGGTTGGGGCGTTGGCGGTTGTGAAAGTTACGAGTATGTCGCCTAAGAGGGGTTTGCCGTATTCGGATACTATTTGGAAGGTTACTGTTTCTGCTGTGTCATCTGTTGTGGTTGTGTAGTTTATCGGGGTTACTGTTTCGTCAGTTGCTATGGTGTTCACGTGGAGGTTTGTGTAGTTTGTTTCCATGCGTATGGTGAAGTGCGCTGTGGATTTGGTGGACCATTCTGATAAGTAGGGGCTTATGTTGAGGTCGTACAGGAACGTGTGGCTGCCGTTTATGAGCATGAGAGGGTGTTCGTAGTGGATTTTTAGTGTAAAGTATTCTGGGACGGGGTTGAGTGTGCAGTTTATCATGGGCCAGTTGCCTATGGCTGTGAAATGGACGGCTTCGGGGTAGATTTCAGTGAAATTGTTCCAGTTGAGTTCGGTTTCATCCATTTTCACGGAGATGTTGGTTGTGCCAGGCGGCGTGGGGTAGACCAGTGGTAATTCGCCCTGCCAGAGCAGTACGTGCAGGGGGTAGGTGCCGTCGATTTTTGCCCATAGGCTTCCGTTGACGGTGGTGATTGTGTAGTTGACGTATTCTTCAGGCATTGTGATTAGAGGTGAGCCTGAAAGAGAGTTTGCTTCTTCTGAGTTAGCGAGTTGGGTTGCAGTTGCCGCTGAGAGCAAAAATGCCAAAATCAGTGTCAACAAAGTTGTTTTCTTCATGAGAACTCAAGCTCCTTGTTTGCGTTTCTTGAAGTAAATCAGCAA
>CAYGYB010000277.1:0-2315 GCA_964354015.1 uncultured Candidatus Bathyarchaeia archaeon | reverse complement strand
GGCTAGTTTCAAGTCCGTATTTGCCCGAAGGTGAGGAAATACTTAAAGTAACCGAGAACGGAATAGAAGATGTCTCTGAAGAGGAGAAAGCAAACAAACCCCGCGGTCGTTAACCATGCCCATACCTCAAGCCTTAGTTACGCGGTACTTCCAGCTTCTCGTTAGCAGGCAGTTTACAGAAGCGGAGCGGGAGTTAGAGCGGCTTAAGCAGAAAATGCATAAGACAGAGTGGAACCGAGGCTACTTTAGAGCGTTATACGGCATGTTACTTTCGCGGAAAACTAACGGTGACGAGCCGTCGTTTTTTTCGAAACTAGACCTCAGCGATAAAGCAACTGTGCACGAGTACAGGCGCGAGTTTGTGGAGCACACGAAAAATGGGCTTCACGGAGACTTTGACCGCGGCTACTTCTCAGCTTGGACGGATTGCATGCGTGTTCTTGCCCGAATGGATGTTCCAAGCCCTCAAAGCAGCACCGAGAGCGATAAGGGTTCTGAAGAGGAAAAGTTGGAAACATTGAAAAGCGACAAGAGCCAAGCTACAATAGCGAATTTTCTGCGGAAAAATGAAGGGGAATAAACTGTTAAGGAAGGACTGGTAGCGGTCCCCTTATAATGGTGTATATTAGTATCCAGAAGACTAGCCACGTGAAGAAGTATATTCCTATGCCTTGGGTCATGATTTTTGACTGCTTCTCCACTTTGGTCGCGAATTGGGCTTTGAGGATGTAGTAGGATATGAGGTAGATGGCTAAGGCTGCGGTTATGCCGTTTATGAATGTAGTGTATGAAGGCGTATCGCTCAACAGAGTTAATGTCGTGCTTACGCCGGCGGCAATTATGCCCAAGACCAGCCTCAACCAGTAGATAATAACCAGTGGCCTCACACTGCTCAAATCCTCTCAGATTATACTTTGAACTTACCTTAAAAGGTTGTCTGAATATAAAGTGTTTCCGTGTCCTTTTGCCGTTGCTTTGCTCTTGGAGCTAAAACAGCGTTTGCGTTTAGTTTATGAATCTTTCCTGTGTTCTGCTATGTAACCGCCAAGACGTGAAAACAGTTATTGCCACTATGACGATTGATAATTGGGCAGCGAAGGGATATATCACTGCGAGAAAGTTATTGGAGAAATGAAGAATAACAGCTACTAAATAGAATGGCGTGGGTCTTTTTGTGGCGATGCCGTAAGCGACTATTGATGTGCTTGCTGGATGGAAGAAAAGCCCAGGCAATCTTTCAAGAGGGTTTACGCCCAGCAGGAATGCGTATGTTAGCAGTTCTACAACGCCGAATCCTAAACCGACAAATAATGCAAGGTTGAAGATGGAACGTTCAGTTTCGCCATGCCTGTAGAAAAGAGGGAAAGCTTTTGCAAATTCTTCTATGAAAGGCGCGAAAACTGCGGTTGAGATTAAAGTGGCGTAAAATGGCTCAAGGCTTGATAGGAAAGAGTTGGCAAATTGGGCAACGAAGAGGGTGAGGGGAACGCTCGTGATTACGCCGCAGAGAAAAAAGAATAACTTTTCATCCACATCGGGTTTGTGAATTTTAATTACGCATTCGCTTTGGCTCATCACATGTTGCCTCAAGAACGTGCCATTAATAATTGGGCAGAATCACGTGTTAAAAGCTTTCGCAAGAATGTTATTTATAGCCTCAAGCTTATTAGATTCCAGAGCGCGATGTGAAGTCCTTTGCCCAAAAAAGAGTTTACAAGCTTCGACGTCTCCGCCGTAGCGCACGAACTGAAAGAAGCACTTGCGAACAGCCGCGTTAACAACGTTTACCAACTGGACGCTAAGACTCTGCTTTTGAAACTGCATAAGGCGGATGCGCCTCCGCTGCGACTTATTATGGAAGCGGGCAGAAGATTGCACTTAACTGCTTACGCGTTGGAAAAGCCGCATGTGCCGCCTGCCTTCTGCATGGCACTGAGGAAGTATTTACGCGGCGCGTGGCTTGCCAGCGTGGAACAGTACGAGTTCGAACGCATAATCATTTTCCACTTCAAAACTAAAACGGGCACGCTGCGGCTTGTTCTGGAGCTTTTCGGCGAAGGCAACATTGTGTTAATTGGCGAAAAAGGCGAGATTTTGCAGGCTTTGATTTTCAAGCATATGCGTGACCGCAACATTCTCCGCAACGAGGCTTTCAGGTTTCCGCCTTCCAGCGGGAAAAACCCCTTCAAAGTGGCAAGGGACGAACTGGAAAACGCGTTGAAAACGCTTGGCGATGTTGAAGTGGTCAGGGCGCTTGCACGTTTCTTGGGTGTAGGCGGAGTTTACGCGGAAGAAATCCTGCTCAGGGCTAATGT
>CAYGYB010000276.1:0-2335 GCA_964354015.1 uncultured Candidatus Bathyarchaeia archaeon | reverse complement strand
GTGGTTATTTCTGCGCCTGTTTTCTCCTTTAGGAAATCGGCAAGCTCGTTGATTACGTCTTTTCCTTCGCTTTTGAGTTCTGAAGCGTCAATTTTCATTTCAACCATAACCTTTCACCTCATTTCGCTTCGCGCTAATGCATTGCGCTTTGACTGTGTTTCTCATTACTGTTTTACTGATAAATTTTCCGTATCAGCAAGTGTCAGTTCGCCCGTCGAGTCATTATCACCGCGTTGGCTCAGTGACTCTAAAGCTCATCATCCAAACGGAATAAAAGCGCACATAACGCTTAAGACTTTTACGCTTCCCTGAAAGGAAACAGTTTTTTATTCGCAGAAAACCACTGTACGCATTGCATGGAGTGAAGTTTTATGGAACTCACAGAAGCCATCAAAAAACGCAGAAGCATAAGAGCCTACAAACCGCAGGATGTGCCCGAAAAAGTTGTTGAAAAGCTTATTGAAGCGGCAAGCTTTGCGCCGTCCGCTGGGAACATTCAGCCATGGAAATTCGTAGTCGCCAGAAAACCAGACACAAAAAAGAAACTCGCCCAAGCCGCAGATCAAGCTTTCATCGAAGAAGCCTCCGTTGTGATTGTTGTTTGCGCAAACGAAAAACGCGCCGAAATGGGCTACGGCGTCAGAGGCAAGACGCTGTACTGCATACAGGACACGGCAGCAGCAACACAAAATATTCTTTTAACCGCGTATTCGCTTGGGCTGGGTACATGCTGGATTGGCGCATTTAACGAAGACCAAGCAAAGAAAGCAGTTAACGCGCCTGAAGAAATGCGTCCAGTAGCCATAATCCCAGTGGGCTACGCAGATGAGGTGCCAACGCAGAGAAACAGGAGACCCATCAGCCAAATAATGCACTACGAAAGCTTCTAGAGTTACACACGAGGTATGAACATCGGAACCGTGTTCTTGTATTCACGGTATTCTTCCCCGAACTTCGCCTCCATGTCTTTTTCTTCTTCTTTAGCAAGCCGATAATACAGCAGCGCCAAAATAGGCCATAAAATAAGCGTGGAGAACGTGGTCCACAGAAAATTAATCCCGAGAGTTAACAGCAGAAAACCCAAATACTGCGGATGGCGGACATGCGCGTAGATGCCCGTTGTTACAAGTGCGTCTTTTGCCTTGAAAATCCTGCTCCAGCCGAAAACAATCAAAAATATGCCAGTCAGAATAATCATGTTTGAAATGGGCAATATGACGCCCAAGTAAATGGAAACAAACGAGCCAATACCTGTTAAGCCCACAAGAAAATACCACAATGTGGCAACGTTCTCGTACCCCAAGAACCAACTGAAGAAGTACATTGTCAAAGGAAAACCGTACATCTCAATGTACAAGGCAACGATGAAGGCTAAATAAACGCTTGCAGGAAGACGCGCTACCCTTCGCTTAAACTTGATAAAAAGGAGAAAGAGGCTGAGAAGAATAAAGTTTAGAATCACGTAACCCCAGTTTTGAGGATAACCAACCGCAGCTACAGAAAAAATAAAAGTAATTTGGTTCATCGCAAGCCAAACTGAAAAAAGCGACACCGCTACGCACAAAAACACTAAACTTAACAGAGATTTGAACCGCATCACCGAAGACCTACACTTTTCCTCTTAGACAGGACATTAATAAAAAAGAAAGGGAAAGAAGAGAATAGTTTAGATGCGTAGTTTCTTTCGTCTGTAAAGAACTATTGAAATTGTGCTTGCACCGAGCATTAGCAGCAGCATTATGGGTGTAAACATTTCAGGAATATACACCAAATTGGCAATACTTGAATCTACTAGCTTATATACAACAGTGTACGTGTACGCGGCTGTAAAAATTGCACCAACTTCTCCGTGGTTTTCGTAATAAATACGCATTCCAGTTGCTTTGTCCCACCACATTGTGTAGTTATAAATGGAACCCATGATGTCAATAGTGTAATTGCATTCATTTGTTGTTCTTGTTGCCGTAGGATTTGCATAATCAAATGTCCTAGTTATGTCCCGTTCCGGATACTGGAAAAAGCCCATGCCCAAAAAGTCAAATGTATCGCTTACCTTTGCAGGAGCGTTCATGTTAGCGCCTATCATAAATATGTTCGTGTTCGCGGTGGATACGGGTTCTTCCAAGGTACCGGTTGTTACACTTCCGTTTTTCCAGTTATATGTGATTGAGAAGGTTACGTTGGTAGCACCAGTAACAGGCGTTATGGCCGTAACAGTGTACAATATGTAATTTGTCTGATTGTCTGCCAAGCTTAAGGGGCCAAAAAAACCCTCTGGCAGAAATGGATCTTCGCTTACCCATTGTGTGACTCTAGCTTCGTATTTGAACCAGTC
>CAYGYB010000275.1:0-2378 GCA_964354015.1 uncultured Candidatus Bathyarchaeia archaeon | reverse complement strand
CTGTGGGCTTTGCAGAAAGCTCCGCATAAAGCTTTTCAGCCGCTTCCCTGCCAACTGACTCGCTTGTTTTTCCAAGTTCGCCTATGGCGTCAGCGCCCACGATTGCGCCTGTGTCAGTTTCAGCCCACAAAGCGATTGAACTGCCCTTCTGCAGAGGATTCGACCTATCATTCACAATTTGAATGTTCGCAACGTAACCCTTCTCAGCGAGGTATTCGCTTGCAGCTTTAGCTTGGCGTTCAGCAACTTTCCGTTCACTTAGAAAAGTGCACACTGAAACGCCTTTCACGCTTTTTAACGTGCCGAAGGCTTCTAAGCGGAGCGGCTGCAGAGAACGCTGAGGCTTAACGGTCAGTGTTACCTCGCCCATCCCTTTCGGGTAATATCCATACTTGTGCACGGTTATATCAGCGTCAATTCCCATCTGTTTCAGAACAGGCAACAACACATTGCGCAGGTAGTTGATTGTTGGCGAGTGAGAAACGTCAGTTCCGCCCTTTGCCACATGCACGTGCACTGTGTCTTTAGCGAAAATGCAGATGGGCAACACGGTCATCAAGAGCATCGGGATGCTTCCTGCAGTTCCAATTTCCGCTTCGAAATTTCCGCTTCTTATCTCGCGCGGTTTAAACCAGAGCTCTCGTGAGTTAAGCGTTGCGCTTTGTGTTTCGGCGTTGCAGAGTTTAGCCGCTGTCAACACGGCTTCCAAGTGTTGCGGTTTTAATCCCGGTTGAGGGCGGTTTTGGCGGATGTTGCAAATGTGCAGTGGTTGCCCGCTTATGGCAGCTAAGGCAACTGAAAGCCGCAGCATCGTGCCGCTTCCGCTTTTTTGGCTTCCGTCAATTTCAAACAGTAATTACTCACCATCCCTTGGCAACTTTAGCGTTTTATGGCTTAAATGGGAAGTTGCAAATAATTAATAAGCGCCTTAAGTATTTTAGAATTTGAGGGAGAGGTTGCTATTGAGCAATGAAAAAGAGAAGTTAGACAAGCTTGTGGAGAGAATCGATGAACTTCTCGTGGTTTTGAGCAAGGTTTCGGAAGATCTTCGAGCCGTTTCCGCATCAATAAAAGCCGTAGCGGTTCCGCAGGTCACCCAGCAGGCATCGCAGGCGCCTGCGCAGTTTTCCCCTGAAACCTTTGCAAAGAAGCCGCTGGATGATGTGCGCATGGCATTTCCAGAAGACTTGGAGCGCATGCTGACTTTCGAAGATAAGGGCGATTACATAATGGTTAAGCCCAAGCAGTTTTTGGGGTCTGAGAACTTTGCGAAAATTGCTTCTGCAGTGCGCGGCATGGGCGGCGAATACATAAGTGCAGGACGCGACTCGCACTTTCGTGTGTACAAGAAGAAGCCTTAATCACTGCTGCAGTACTAAAGTCAGACTAAATTAGACGTTATTTTAATGTTTTCCCTACTTCAAACGCGCGGTTAAGGGTTTCAGGCTGTTTGCTTATTTCCCCTTTGTCATAAGCTTTGACCAGCATTTTATCTATCAGCGCGATGCCCAAGTATTTGAACGAAAGCTCAAACATCCTGACCAAACAGTCACATGCATCTGGTCCTTCTTCAGACGGAACAACCACAAGGGCTTTTTTCCCCTTCAATTTCCGCGAGGCTGCAAAAGGGCGTAGTCTGTCAATTAGGAGCTTCATCTTGCCTGTAGGTCCATACCAGTACAATGGCGTGCCAAAAACAATTACGTCGGCACCTTCAAGTTTTGGGTAAAGCCGCTTCATATCATCCTCAACTGCGCATTGGAATTTGCCTTTCTGGCAGCTTCTGCAGTCAATGCAAGGCGAAATGTCCAACGGATAAAGGTACACTTTTTCGGTTAAGTGCTTACTTGCGTCTGCGCCTTCTAGAATTCTGCTAACAAGCAAATCTGTGTTGCCGCCTTTTCTGGGGCTTCCAACTAAACCAAGAATCCGCATCCACTCGCCTCGTACACTGAGAACTTACAGCATGTTGAATTTATGCTTTCAATTCGCTGGAAGATTACGTTGGTACAGCGAAAATTCAGCAGTACTCGCAAGCGCTCTAGTAGTTTATTTTGAAGCCAACAAACTCTCCAGTGAAAGTTTCCCACGTTAAATCAACACTCGTGACTCTTGCGCCTGATGGTCCACGTTTACAGAATTCTACAAGCGCCTTGACGGCTTCTTCGTCGCCTTCGAAAACTGCTTCCACTCTGCCGTCTGGCAAATTGCGAGCCCAACCTTTCACGCCGTAACTGTCAGCTTTACGTTTTGTTTCTGACCTGAAGAAGACGCCTTGGACTCTGCCGCTTACAAACACGTGGGCTCTGACGTTCATGCTTTTTTTTGCCTTCGCAGCTAACAACACATAAATCTAACATGTCGAGCGGTTTAAGAAT
>CAYGYB010000274.1:0-2397 GCA_964354015.1 uncultured Candidatus Bathyarchaeia archaeon | reverse complement strand
TATATCCCAAACCGCACACTAAAACTGATAAGAAGCACAACAACGAAAAAATGTGTCCTACGGAATAGCTCCTTCTGAAGAACTTCCCTTTCTTTCTCCCATCATTTTTTGCTTTTGGTCATAAATCCGCATGGTATGACGATTCTTTCTTCCGGAACAGGTTGACTTTTGTCTGCAACACCATTCTAGTCAGTCTGAAGCCTTATTATTGAGCTTATTTTAGAGAAACAAGGCAAAATAATGCTCATAATGGTGCGGGGGGTGGGATTTGGACCTACGAAATTTGGCTAAGTATCCCCACCGAGTTTCTTCGCAGCTTCTTTCCCCTTTTTTCTTTGTTAAGTTTTGCGGGCCCCGTGAAGGAAAGTTTGGCTGGAGATGAGATAAATGAGTCGAAAAGTAGTAAATTGCCCCTTTTGCGGGAAAATGTTGCCTGGAGAGTTCTGGAAGGACACGACTTCTACCATTCCAAAAACAATCAAGTGCCCTCGTTGCGGCAGTCGAAAGTTGTGGAGAGACGGAAAACTGCAAACTACGTCGGGAAAAATACAGCGATACATATGCCGAGAATGCGACCATCGTTTCTCAAAGTGCTGAGCCTACTTTCTCTATCCCCTTCTTTTTTCAGAGCCTATTGTGTCCATTTTTGTTCGCCTGCAGCCTCGGTTGCTTCAATTTATATATTTTTTACTATAATATTATAGTAAATAAACTATAATAAAAAGTTGTTGCAGATAAGCAAGAATGAACTTCTTTCCAATATGTGTTCAATCATTGAGGAAGATAAGGCGAAAGCTGAAAGAATACTAAATTCAAGATAAGGAACTTCGCTGTGTTGTTGGCGATTGAAGTTGCAGAATCCGTCTTTTCTTTTAGTTTAGTTTGAAGTAGATACGTCTGTTGTGTTTACCTTTGTTCTCGGTTTTGACGAGTTCTATCCTTCCAACTTCCTTCAGGTTTAGGACGTGGGTTCCGCCGTCTGCTTGCTTGTCTACGCCGACGATTTCGACGATTCGTAGGGTTGGAAGGTCGGGTGGGAACGCGTTTGCCATCTTGACGACGCCGGGGATTTTCATGGCTTCTTCTCTGGGCAGCTCGTACCACTTCACTGGGATGTCGGTGGCGAACAGCTTGTTTGCCTTGGCAAGATAATCTTCTAGTATGGCTCGATCGTATTTTTCCAGGCTGAGGTCGAAGCGGACGTGGTCTTCTTCCAGCTGGTTGCCGGTGATGAGTGCGCCTGTGCCTTGGTTGAGGAGGGACGCGAAGACGTGGGCTGCGGTGTGGCTGCGCATGAGTTTGTATCTTCTTTCCCAATCCAGGATGCAGTTGACTGCGTCGCCTGCTTTTAGTCCGGGGTGGTCGACTTCGTGGGAGATTTCGCCTGAGAATTTGCCGACGTAGACGACGCTGTAGACTGCGCGATCTTTGATTATTTTGCCTGTGTCGTGTGGTTGGCCTCCGCCTTTGGGGTAGAAAATGGTTTGGTCCAGAATCACGTATTTTCCGTCTTTGACTGAAATTACGGTGGCTGGGGATTCTTTGAGGTAGCTTTCGATTAGGAATAACGCTTTAGTCATAAACAAACTCCTCGAAAGACATGATTTCTCTTTTTCTGTAGAGACTCGATATCAGTTGTGTAGCTAGCGAGCTTAAAGATTATGGAAAAAAATATTTTTTTCTGCATTCTATCTGTTGGATTTTAAATTTCTAATCAAAAAGTAGTTGTGCTTTAATTTTCACACACAACTACTTCTAAGAGTCAAATAGCCCAAGAGACAAAACGAAAACACTCGGATCTTCTTCCACTTAGAAGTAGTATACCAACTCTGCACAGTTCACAGGTCTACTACTTTTCTGCTCTCCGGCTTTTCTGTCTTTGAATTAACAAGCTGGCTATCCACCGGTCGAGTAGTAATTGCAGCTTTAGCGCGCGCCTTTTTGTTTAGATTTTTTGTAGTGTGCGTAGGGCTGCGGGGTACTTGTTTATTTTTTTGTGGAAGAGTCCGGTGTTGTCGATGAGTTGTGGATTGAAGATTTTTTGGTCGTAGAATTGGTCTACTGCCTTTTTCTCGTCTTCCGTTATGCTCTCTAGTTGAGTTTGGGTGAATTCTTTCACGGTTTTTGCGATTTTGTGGAAGTCGTATTTTTGAATGTCTTTTGTTTGCAGTAGGTTTTTCAGGCTGGAGTCTGCGGGAATTTCTTCGATGAAGTCTGTGTCGATTTGGTGGATCTTGGGTTTTTCGTGGGTTAGGCTGTCTATGATGGCGCATTTGCGGAAGGTTTCGTGGTTGAAGTTGATTCCTGTTATTTGATACGTGTCGAATAGGTCTCGCGGTGTTTTTCTGTAGAGCAAGGTGCACCATTTGTTTGCGAAGAGTTCTTCTTTCTGGGGTG
>CAYGYB010000273.1:0-2397 GCA_964354015.1 uncultured Candidatus Bathyarchaeia archaeon | reverse complement strand
ACGAATTTTTCTGGGTTAAACAGCCCCAAATCCACATTTGCGAGATTTCGGAACGTTTATCCTATCCAGACTGTTTCAGGCATGTTCCTGAAATGCTCGTCGCCCGTCACAATTTTTGACTTTAATGTCCTGCCGGTAGCCAACACGATAGCATCAAACAAGCTTGGCAGATTCAGCTTAGATTTTCGGGCTCTATCCACAAGTTCCAAGTAGCATTTCGCAGCCTCTAAAGCCACTTTAGCATCTACAGACGCAACACTTGAGGCGGCAGTTATCGTCTCTAGCCGTGCATCAACAGTTTTGTCATCAGCGCCTTCTCGCACATACTTGCGGGCAATCTCTGCTAAAACCGTGTCTGGAGTGTAAACCTCATCAGCAGTCTCCACAATTTCCTTTACTCTGCGTCCCTTTTCGCTCCCAACGAAGAGTTCAACCCACGCGTAGGCATCAATCACGATCTTCACCGCGGTCTTCCTCCGAAAAAGATTTAATCCTGTCGCGATCTACACTAAACGCTTTTTCTAAAACATTCTTTCGCTGTTTTTTGACAAGTAACCGTATTGCTTCGTCAAGGCTTTCCGCGTTAAGCTTCTCCCGTAGATGCTCAAGCGCTTCTGCTGTCTCCTTTGATACTCTTATTGTTGTGGTTTCGTTCAAGGCGGGTTCCACCAATTGTGTATATGGTTATTCAGGTAGATAAATGTACTTGTATGCAAGTTTCAGCAGGGACATCTCGCATGAACAGCAATTACCAAAAAGGCAATCGCAAAAATGAAAACGCATTTATCTTAGTATCATGTTGACGAATTTTTCCGGGTTAAAAAGTTCCAAGTCCTTGTATGTTTGCCCTACGCCGATGAACAGTATGGGTTTCTGCGTCACGTACGTCACGCTTAAAGCGGAGCCGCCTTTCACGTCCGCATCCACCTTCGTCAAAATCGTCGCGTCAATGCCAATGCACGAGTGGAACTCTTCAGCCTGCTGCACCGCGTCGTTCCCAATAAGCGAGTCCACAGTCAAAACGGTCAGGTCAGGCGAGACAACGCGCTTGACTTTGGCAAGTTCATTCATCAAGTTCTGGTTCGTCTGCATCCTGCCCGCCGTGTCAATCAAAACCACGTTTATTCCATGCGCTTTCGCGTGGCTGATCGCGTCATACGCCACAGCCGCAGGGTCAGCGCCATACTTGTGCTTGATTAGGCGTATGCCCAAACGCCGAGCGTGCTCTTCCAACTGTTCAATGGAGCCTGCGCGGTAAGTGTCGGCGCCCGCCAGCACCACCGAGTAGCCCTTGTCGCGTAGGAACTGGGCGACTTTGGCTATGGTTGTGGTTTTGCCCGTGCCGTTTATGCCTACAAAAAGCAGCGCGAACGGCTCAGTTTTCTTGCGTTTTTCCTCAATCTTCTTCAGCAGGTCGATTTTGTTGTTGGTAAGCATGACTTCCAAGAGCACTTGCCGCAGGTTCTCTTCAACAATTTTCTTGCGGTCTTCCAAGCGTTTGACTTGCACGCCTGCCAAGCGCTTTTCCAGTTCGTCGCAGATGCGGTCTGCCACTGGAAACGCAACATCATTCTCGGCCAAGTTCATCTTAAAATCCGAGAGGATAGGCTTCAGGTTTTCAGTTTTAAGCTCGGTTGTAGTTACCTTGCTTACGAGCCCTTTGAACCCTGACTTAAGCTTCTCAAACATTGCCCGGAGCTTTCTCCTGTCTCACGGCAGCAAGCAAACTTTCAACTCTGTTTCTATCAACGTTAATTCGCTCAGCAACCTGTACAAACTGCTGCTGCGACGCCTGCATACTCTTCTCCACTTCATCCAACCGCTCTTTAAGCAGCGCTTTCGCTTCTGGCAACGACTTCTCAACGGAAACGCCTGCGCCTAACCCGACAACCACCTTGTCAGGGTTCGCAAGTTTCACTTGGACGTAGGAGCTACCGCCTATGGGCACAAGAATCTCCGCGTTTTTCTTTTCCTTCTCCACGCCGTCCAACGTCATGTTAGCATAAGTTAAATCAGTCATAGCTGCGTTCAACATGCTGATCCGCGACTGCAAAGTCTCAGCCGTCTGCTCCAGAAAACGCAGTTGAACACTGAGCTTGCGAAGTTCCTCTTCCTCTTTGCTTCGGCTCGCCAACGCTTATTCACCAGTAACAATCTTCTTTAAAATGGGATTTTCAATTTGCTCAGCTGGAATCTCTTCAACCTTCGCAATTTTCATGTGGCACCTTTTCACGCGGTGCTTGCTGCCGATTTCAGCGTACACTTTCTCCACCGCGTGCTCAGCTTTATCAGCTACTACTTCCTTCTGGAACGGCGTATGCAACTTCGGCTTCCGAATCTCGCCTGTTACTCTGAAAACCTTCAATTTACTCATCTTCCTGCACAACATCCAGTGCA
>CAYGYB010000272.1:0-2399 GCA_964354015.1 uncultured Candidatus Bathyarchaeia archaeon | reverse complement strand
CAGAAGGCCCACTCAAAGGCATACTCGAATACACCGAAGACCCCATCGTCTCAAGTGACGTACTTCACAGCACCTACTCAGCAGTCTTCGACGCGCAACTAACCATGGTCCTAGGCGAAAAGAGCAACTTCGTTAAAATCTTCGCGTGGTACGACAACGAATGGGGCTTTAGCAACCGCATGGTCGAACTAATCGAGTTAGTCGGCAAAAAAGCAGGCCTCTAAACGCCACGAGCTTAAACTTTAAAAACCCACTACCTATTTTTCTTTTTCAGCAACACGAGAGTGATTAACATGGCGAAGTATCTGACCCTAGATGATGTTAAAGTAAAAGACAAAGTTGTCCTCGTCAGAGTAGACTTCAACAGCGAAATTGACCCAACAACAAAAAAAGTCACAAGCGACGTACGCATCAAAGCACACGCAGAATCCACAATCAAAGAGCTGGCGGAAAAAGGCGCCAAAACCGTTATCCTTGCACATCAGGGAAGAAAAGGCGACCCAGACTACACACCATTAAAACAGCACGCGGAAATTCTAGCCAAAATACTAAAGTGTCCAGTACAGTACGTTGACGACGTATTTGGCGACAAAGCAAAAAAAGCAATCAAAACGCTGAAAGACGGAGAAATTCTCGTCCTTGAAAACGTACGCAGCTGGGACGGAGAAACCAAAAACGGCACACCAGAACAACACGCAAAAACTGAACTAGTGCAGAACCTTGCGCCCTTAGCGGATTTATTCGTCAACGACGCTTTCGCCGCTGCACACCGCGGACACGTTTCCATGATAGGCTTCACCGCAGTGCTACCCTCTGCAGCTGGACGCATCATGGAACGCGAACTAAAATCATTAGCTAGAGCATTAGAGAAGCCTGAAAAACCCTGCATTTACGTGATGGGCGGTGCAAAAGCAGATGATTCACTGGAAATCAGCAAGTACGTGCTAAGCAGCGGCATCGCGGATTACGTGGTGGTTGGCGGCGTAACAGCGCAACTGTTTCTCGCGGCGAAAGGCGTGGATTTAGGCAAGAAAAACATGGATTTCCTAGCCAAAAAGGAACTTATGGGACTTGTGCCGGGAATTCAAGCGCTCATCAAACAGTACCCTGGCAAGGTTCTCACGCCAGAAGACGTTGCCATCGAAGTCAACGGCAAAAGAAAAGAAATCCCCACAAGCAAACTGCCAACTGACTACGCAATTTTTGACATAGGCGCGAAAACCGTGGAGAACTACACGAAAATCATCAGCAAAGCCAAATCCATCGTGGTCAGCGGACCAATGGGCGTATACGAAAACAAGGAATTCAACTACGGCACAAAGAAAGTGTTCGAAGCCATAGCCAACTCGAAAGCGTTCTCGCTTGCTGGAGGCGGAAACACCATCGCAGCCATACAGGAATACGGCTTAACCAAAAAAATCAGCTACATCAGCACTGCTGGCGGAGCATTAATCGAGTTCTTGATGGGCAAGAAACTTCCAGGCGTCGTGGCTTTGGAAAACGCGGTTAAAACCAAAAAAATCTAATCTACTCCTTCTTTTTTCTATAGTTCCAGAAACGCCACCGCAGAACGCTAGTTTCTCCGCAACAAGCAAGACTGTACAGCATCAGGTTTTACATTTTTTCTGGCGCCACTATACCGATTAGATTCAAAGCGTTATGAAGCACCGTGCGTATAGCATCAGTCAGAACTATCCGCGCATCGCTCAGTTCCCGCGGTTCCGCCTTGATAACTGGCAAAGCATTATAGAAGGTGTTAAACTTGTCCGCTAAAGCATTAGTGAAGTCAGCTATTAAGTTGGGTTTGAGGTATTCTGTGGCTTCGGCGAAAGTGCCTGGAAAACTAGCCAAGGCCAAAACAAGCTCGTGTTCCAGCTTCTCCGTCAACAACGCGAAAGCTGGCGTTTCAGGCTGTCTCTCAGCTTTGCGCAGGATACTGCACGCTCGTGCGTGAGTATACTGCACATAGGGTGCGCTGTTGGTTTCGAAGTTCAGCACTCTGTCCCAAGTGAAGACAACAGGCTTTGAGGCATCAACATCCACAAGAGCGTAACGCACTGCGCCGATGCCTACGAAATTAGCAATTTTCCGTTTTTCTTCCTCTATCAAATGAGGCGAACGCTTCGAAACCTCTTCGTAGGCTCGTTCAACCGCTTCGTCCAGAACCTCGTCAAATCTGATGTAGCGTCCACGGCGACTAGACATTTTATAGCCAGGAAGCGTGACCAAGTTGTAAGCGAAGTGAACGAAGTTATCAGCGTATTTATCGTAGCCCAAGGCATACAACAATAGTTTCAACTGCAGCTGCGCCAACGATTGCTCCATGCCGATGACGTTTATGACCTTTTCCGCCCTGTTAAACTTCCACAAGGTGTAAGCAACATCACGCGTTGTGTACA
>CAYGYB010000271.1:0-2400 GCA_964354015.1 uncultured Candidatus Bathyarchaeia archaeon | reverse complement strand
ATAGCCAAGTACGGATCTATGAACGCAACGAACAAGTCTGGAACGAAAATTGAAAACACGTAGGGCACAAAGGGAGCCAGTACAGCTAAAGCGGCTAGGGCACAAGCAAAGAAGTTGATTATAGACCATCTTACGCGGATCATTCTCGGTCTAGGCACTTCAGTGAAGTCGGCGCCTTTTATGCCGTGTGACAGCGAAATCGCGCCTAGTGAAAAAACTAGGAAAATTGGCTCTAATACTGCGGTGATTGTAGCGCGCAGTGACGGATGATACATCAAGATGCCGACTAAGGTTGTGATTGGCAAGATTACAAGAGAGAAGAACACCATGAAGAAATACTTGCTCTTCACCAAGTTCTTAGGCGCGATGGGAGAAGCGTAAATTCGCCAAACGGCTTGACCTTCTTCGCCTATCAGGAAGCTACCTAAGCTCATAACCAAAACAAAGGCTGGAAACAAGAAAATTGTGGCTTCCATAGACAGAGTGAATTGAAACGGAACGGGTTCATTTGCCACGTTTAAAGATTGCATAATGGGCACCATAATCATCACGATGGGCACTATGAAAACCATCATCAACTCTCGCCGGCGCGTGAACGCTCTCAAATCCTTTTTGACTAATGTGGCTTCAACGGCAGAAAACCCAATTTTGCCCAAGAAGCCCGTTTTAGGAGCGTAAACTCCACGCGAAACCGTTATCGCCGGAGGCTCATAAAGTCCGAAGCGCTTGTTTAAGGCAACGGCGAGGAAAAACAAGCCGGCGATAAAACAGAGCGAAAAAGCTAGAAAGGCAAGTCCCTCCAGCAGTACTCCAGAAGTGAAATAGAAGAGAGTCATGCCCAACCACACGAAAGGAACAAACCAAACCATGCTCTGCGCTGAGGCGATAGTTTCAATGAATGTCAAAGCACCAGCGCCAGAAGTTACATAGAAATAGCCCGCGTAGAAAATGATGAAAAACAATAAAGAGCCGAGAAACCGCACCCACACTGCTGCTCTGCCTGTGGACTTGTAAACTGCACCTACGAATCTCACCTGCAAGATTCTTAAAATCTCCGTTATAGCGCTAGCCATAAAAGCCGCTGCCAATGCAGCAAGCACGGTCAACACTGCTGCAAGAACCAGACCAATGACTACGGAGAACACGATGATGACTGAGCCGATGAACACTATTGAAGCCAACGGAAAACCCAACAGATTAGCCAAGATAGAGGCTAAAGCGTGTTCTTGCCAAGTAATAGGCAACCAGTAAGGCACTTGAGACGATGACTTCACGCCGCTACGTTGAATCTGCTGCAGCATCGTGAAAACTAAGCTGTAAATCAAAACAAGAGTGGGCAACGAGAGAAAAAGACTCAAGGCGCCCTGCTGGAATGGTTTTTGGAGAGTTGAGTCGCCCGCTGAAATGGAGGTGTACGCCCAACTGACCAGCACGCCAACTGCCAAGCCGATAGCTAGGGCAACCCAGTAAGCCCAGTAAGCGAAGAACTTGTTCTCGCGGTACTTGGTGAGTTTTCTTCCTCTGATGAGCCTGCCAGATTTCCTGTCAACCTGCATCAGGCTAAACACGTTTTTCCAATTCATTTCAGCAGTTCCTCAACAACCGCTCTTATGTCGCCTGTGCCTGTCAGCTTCAGGAAAATGTCTTCTAAACCAGAATCAGGCAGTTTCGCCATCTGCCTCAACTCGCCCATGTTGCCTAACGCTAAAAGTTTTCCCTGATACATGATGCCTACGCGGTCACACATAGCCTGAGCAATCTCCAACACATGCGTGGATATTATAGTGGTCACGCCCTGCGCTTTCAATTCTTGCAGAAAATCTTTAACTATGCGCGCCGACCGCGGATCCAAAGCGTTTAACGGTTCATCCATAATCAAAAGTTTGGGTCTGTGCAGAAACGCTGAAATCAACGCGATTTTCTGCTTCATTCCTTCTGAGTAACTAGTTATCATGTCGCCTTCGCGTCCCTCAAGCTGCATAGCCTTCAAATACTCGTTGATGCGGCTCTTCTTTTCCGCGGTTTGCATGCCATACACGTCGCCTATGAAGTCCAAGTATTCGATTCCAGTTAAGAACTCGTAGAGGCGCGGAGCCTCAGGAACATAGCCTATCATCTGCTTTACAGCCACAGGGTCTCTTTGCACTTGAGTTCCTAACACGGTGACTGAACCCGCGTCAGGCTGAACCAAGCCTAAAAGCATCTTCATAGTGGTGGATTTGCCAGAACCGTTGGGTCCAAGCAAACCGAAAATTTCACCTGTTTTTATGGTTAAATCAACCTGATTCACGGCTAAAATCTCGTTGTACCGTTTCACAACGCCTTTTAACTCAACCGCATATGCGCTGTTCATGTCATTCTACGCCACGTTGCCAATAAAGAAAACGAACAATATTTAAG
>CAYGYB010000270.1:0-2403 GCA_964354015.1 uncultured Candidatus Bathyarchaeia archaeon | reverse complement strand
CTGCAATTGAGAAAATAGTTGAAACGCAAGAAGAAAGCGAAGAAGACGACGAAATCACCTTAAGGCTTTTTGTTGATGGAGAAATTGTGTCTTGGGCTAAGACCTTACTGTACAGTTTTTTGAAGGAAATACATACTGCACATGGGGAAAAGCGTAAAGGGTATGGCGGAAAACTGCTGGCATACATAGAGGAAAATGCTAAGGCACATGGCGCTACCACAATGAAGACTAGTTGCGTTGACGCTTGCAATGATGAAGCAGTTGGTTTCTTTAGAAGTATGGGTTACGGACTTCGGCCAATTGAGAATGATGTAACAAGATTTTTAGAGGGAACAAAAAGACTTTAGAAAACACCTCCTGCCTTCTATTGATTTTTGGAAACTAGAGCCTACTATCAATTTTTTGAAGAAACCAGTGTGCCTGATTGATAGTTCCTTAAAGGCAGAATAGGTTCTATCTTTGTTCTTTCTGCAATAACAATCTCTTCGCAGTTTCTTTAGAAATCTTTTCAAGACCTTCAGCTAACTCCGCACTGCTGACCTCATCTAACGGATACCATTTTCCATCCTTATCTGTGAATACAAGCTGTAGCCGCCTATTGCCCATTTTTTCACCTCCCTCTCAAAAGTCTATTATTTTGTTATCTTTAATTTCTTGTATAAGCTATTTTCGTTCGCCTACATAAGTCTAGGCAAGATGCGATATGGGTCAATGGGCACTAAAGTCTACCAAAGAATAGGCCTATAACGCGCAACACTTAAACCTTAAAGCGAACACTATTATCGTAAATGCAAAAAGAGGGAGATATTCTGTGAGTTACGCGACAAGACGTGGCGGTAGTTATGAGGGAAGACGTGGCCATGGCAAGGGCTTTAAGCGCTGCCCGGTTGAGATGGAAAAGGAGTATGAAGTGGATATAACGGAAATGAGCCGCCAAGGGGAAGGTATAGCAAAAATCCAAGGCTTCGTCATATTAGTTGCTAACGCAAAGCTTGGAGACCATGTGAAAATAAAAATTACGCGAATAGGCGGCATGACCGCAAACGCAGAAATAGTCAAATAGCCTTTTCTTTATGAAATTTAATCTGCAACACTCTTACCCTAGCAGTTCTTTTGGTGCCCGTTGAGGAATTGCGCAGATTCTTTTTTATAGGGAAATGTAAAACCATCAAAACACGATAGCGTATGAAAACACTTTGTTATCTTAATCACAACGCAATGGTTTGTGCGTCACCTTCCACTACATAGTCTTGAGAGTGGATTCCATTTTACTGCACTTTCTTCAGAAGGGGACATTACAGCTCCGGCTCCCCTCATAAAACCCTTACTTGGGCAGTTTGGGGAGGGGCTGGTTTTTCCTGTCGCCTTTTTTTCCACAAGGCGGTCTTAAAATGAAGTTACTGGGAAATGAAAGAGAAGCGTGGATTTATTCTTCCTTGGCGATCCATGTTTTTACGGCTTCTTCAACCGCTCGGGTCAAGTCGCCTTTTTTTCCGCCGAATTTCTCGACTGTCTTGAACCTGAGCTGCTTCTCCAGCTCGTCCGAGAGTTCCACGCATATTCGACCCATTTTCAATCGCCAACTATGATTAAGTTTTATGCACGATTCGCACGTGTTAGATGTTTTTCCAATAAGCGAATTGCCCGACGCCAAGTTTCACGTTTGTTTTTGTTATCATTTTTCATTCACCTTCAATTCACTTATCCACATAATATACTGTATGCGTACTCGCTTATAAGAGTATTGGTTTATCAACTTAATCGTTTAAACGCTAAAAACACTATTTGAAAACATGAAGCCACTGGAGAACGTGCATGTTGAGGACTTGATACCTTTACTTTAGTCTCGGAGTTTAGTTTAGTCGGTTGAGTAGAGTCCTTGCTTTTTTTCGCTGAGAAAGTCATGCCAAGTCGAAAACAGGCCCAGAAAGAAAATGAAGCCTGAACGCGACTTCAACATTTGCAGGAGTAAGGAGACCAGCAATTAATCGCTCTACTATGATCTCATCAGATAAATCAGTTCGTCTGATGTGGAAGACAAAAGTTTTCGATAAGCCTGCATGGCTTCTTCTCGCCTTTCACCGACCAAGTTGATTATTTCTTTTCCCAGCAGTTCCATTTTAAATTTTTCTTCTTTATTTTCGAATCTCATATATTAAGCCTCATATCTGAGCAGAATTGAGATAAAAGACAAATGGTTCAAGCGTGATATCCTTTATCAGGACTCTACCTAACAGTATAATGTCGATAGTCGCCTATAAGGATGCGCTTTTGTACAAGGGGCGATGTTTTACTCTTAGCTAGTCAATCTAGTGCTTAACAACAAGGACATGTTTGGTGTATCTTAATGCATAAGGAAGTACGCGCTAAAATTCTTGCATAAGCGCGCGCTATGAAGGCAGT
>CAYGYB010000269.1:0-2403 GCA_964354015.1 uncultured Candidatus Bathyarchaeia archaeon | reverse complement strand
GGCAAAGTCCTGTACAGGCTTTTCAAGAGCGAGTTACCCATAATCGAGAAAGTGCAAATAACATTCATCACTGACCCCGCGAAAGTCAAAGAGATGTACCCCGTAGCACTGCAAGAGTACGAAGCTCGAGACGCTAAAGCCAGAGGGCTAAAAGACGAAGAAGTCGACAAGTTCTACGGCTGCGTCCTGTGCCAATCATTCGCTCCAAGCCACGTGTGCGTTATCACTCCACAACGGTACTCCAACTGCGGCGCTATCAGCTGGTTTGACGGTCGCGCATCAGCAAGCATTGACCCCAAGGGACCTGTGTTCGCTATTGAAAGAGGCGAACTGGTAAACGCTGAAAAAGGCGAATTCTCAGGCGTGAACGAAGCAGTCAAGAAGAGGACGCTGGGCGAGGTAAACCAAGTTTGGCTTTACACGGCGTTTGGTCACCCGCACACTTCATGCGGCTGCTTCGAAGCTGTATCATTCTACATCCCTGAAGTTGACGGTTTCGGCGTAGTCAACAGAAGCTTCAAAGGCGTAACTGTAAACGGCTTGCCGTTCTCAACTCTGGCTGACTCCACAGCGGGCGGAAGACAAATAGACGGTTTCCACGGAATGTCAATAGAGTACCTGCGCTCGAAGAAGTTTCTTGCCGCTGACGGCGGATGGAACCGCGTAGTCTGGCTGCCTAAAGAAGTCAAAGAACGCGTCAAAGACTTCATTCCAGCAGACATTGTGGACAAAGTAGCCACCGAAGAAAACGCGCCGAACATAGACGCTCTAAAAGCTTTCCTGAAAGAGAAAAACCACCCAGTCGTTGCAAGATGGACTGCAGAAGCAGCAGTTGCTGAAGAAGCTGCGACCGCAGAAGCAAAAGAGGAAGAAGGCGCAATGATGCCAGTAGCGACAGCGGCAACTTTACCGATAATGGCTGGCGGCTTCAAAATAATCCTAAAGGACGCGAAAATCTACGCTAAAAAAGTCATAATTCGCTCAATGAAAGACGAGAAAAAAAGCTAAACAAGGTGAAGCCTGTTGGCTGACAAAAAGAAAAAAGACGAAAACCTCGGACTAAACTTTAGCCCTGACTTACTGGAGCTTCTGGCAAAGTTTCAGGAAATCGAATTGGAAGACTTCGCGCTAGAAGCGGGCGACTTAGAGCTGTGGCTAGAATCAGGCGCTTTACCCGCGCAGCTTCTGCCCAAACCAAAAGTAGCTCCGCTGAAAGCCAAGCCTATGGAGCTCATGGCTACCAAGTTTATGCCTCCAATCGAGACTTATTCAGGCAAGATTGCCGAAGTCAAACTTGGCGGCACTAAAGGTGAAGGCGGAACACGTGGAAGGTCAATTGTCATCGGCGGCGAGACTGCGCCTGCCTTTTACACTTTTGAGCGACCAGTGTTGCATCCTCCTGTGGTGACGCTTGACGTTTTCGACATGGAAGTCCCCTTATCCAAAGCTGTGAAGATGCACGTGAAAGACGTTGTTGGCGACCCTGCGGCTTGGGCTAAACTTGCGGTTGAAAAGTTCGGTGCCGACATGGTTACAGTTCACCTTATCAGCATAGACCCGTTGTTGAAGGATGCTACGCCGAAGGATGCGGTCAAGACGGTGGAAAATATTGTGCAAGCTGTTGATGTGCCATTGGTGATTGGCGGCTGCGGTGACCCTGTGAAGGACGCAAATGTCTTCGCGGAAATAACTGAAACTTTTGCTGGTGAACGTTTCCTGATAAGCTCCCTTACACGGGACATGGATGTTGAGCGTTGCGCCAAGTTCGTTAAGAAGAACGGACACGTGGCGTTGTCTTTTACGCCTATGGACTTGAACTTAGCTCGTGAGCTTAACCGCAGGTTGTACGATTTTCTGGGCAGAGAGGACATTGTTATGGACTTGACGACTGCAGCGCTTGGTTACGGTTTGGATTACGCGTTCACTAACATGGAGCGTGCTCGGCTTGGAGGTTTGATGGGTGACGCTGAACTTGCCCATCCTATGTCTTCTGGCACCACGAACGCTTGGGCTGCACGGGAAGCGTGGCTGAAAATGGCGCCTGAATGGGAACCCCGAGAGCTCAGAGGTCCGCTTTGGGAAGTAACAACCGCCTTGACGCTGCTGCTTACTGGCGTGGACCTGTTCATGATGATGCATCCTGCGGCAGTGAAGACATTGAAGGACGTGACTGCCAACTTGATGAACGGCAAAAAAGCTGATGCAAGTAAATTTGCGAATTGGGTTTCCCTGAAACCATAAGCCTGTTTGGAGCTGTGAAAAGTATGACTGAAAGAGAAGGAAAAAAAACTGGAATAAAAGAACTAAGCCCCATAGACATTTACAAGCTTCTTCCCAAGACTAACTGCAAAGAATGCGGTCAAGAAAACTGCATGGCTTTTGCCACTAAGCTTGTGAACCGCG
>CAYGYB010000268.1:0-2417 GCA_964354015.1 uncultured Candidatus Bathyarchaeia archaeon | reverse complement strand
AAAACAAGCTTAGGGAACTTTTCGTGAAACAAACAGGCATCCTCGAAATGGAATCGTCCACAATCACACCCGGCAAAGTCTTCGAAGCCTCGGGGCACGTGGACCACTTCAAAGAACCCATGGTAGAATGCGTCAAATGCAACAAGCGCTTCCGCGCTGACCACTTGCTTGAAGAATACGCAAAAGTCACCGCGGCAGACGCTGAAAAAATGAGCCTGCAAGAAATCCAAGCGGCGCTTGAGAAAAACGGCGTAACGTGCCCAGACTGCGGCGGCGCCTTCAACACGCCACAACAGTTCCTAGCAATGTTCGAAACCACCATAGGACCTTACGCTGGCGCAACGGGCTACGGCAGACCCGAAGCCGCACAAGGAATATTCGTAGAATTCAACCGCCTCTACGCCATGGCGCGGGAAAAACTTCCCTTCGGCGTAATCCAAATAGGACACGCTTTGAGAAACGAAATTTCGCCCAGGCAAGGCCTGATTAGGCTGAGGGAATTCACGATAGCAGATTTAGAGTTCTTCTTTGACCCTGAAGAACCACAATGCCACTTACTGAAAACGGTTGAAAATGAGTCTCTACGTCTTCTCCTCGCAGAAACCAGGCTGAAAGACTCCGAAGAAACCGTGGAACTAACTGTCAAAAAAGCCATAGCAAAGAAAATAATACGCGCCGAGTGGCAAGCATTCTTCATGGCAATGGCAAAAAAGCTCTTAATCGAATTGGGCGTTCCCGCTGAAAAGCAACGTTTCATCGAGAAACTCCCATGGGAAAAAGCGCATTATTCCAGCCAAAGCTTCGACCAAGAAGTGTACGTTGACCGCTGGGGCTGGATAGAAGTCTCAGGGCACGCTTACCGCACAGACTACGATTTGACCTGCCACATGAAAGCCAGCGGCGCAGACATGCGAGTCTACAAAGAATACGCCACACCAGTTGAGAAAGAACAGCTCGTGGTTAAGCCCGTGATGGCGAAGCTTGGACCAGCGTTCAAAAAAGAAGCGGCAAAGGTTGCGGAACTGCTTTCAAAAGCCGAGCCTGAAGAGGTTGCGGCTTCTCTGAAAAAGAACGGTTACTACACGGTTGAAAAATACAAAATCTTGCCTGAACACGTGGAGATTACTCGTCAGAAAACTGTTGTGCGCGGCACTCGCTTTATTCCGCATGTTGTTGAACCCAGCTTCGGCTGTGACAGGCTCTTCTATGTGGCTTTGGAGTACGCTTATAACGTGAAAGACGACCGCGTGCTCATGAGCTTTCCGCGGAGCATTGCGCCAGTGCAGATTGGCGTCTACCCCTTGATGGGCAAGGATGGCTTGGTGGAAAAGGCGCTTGAAGTGCACAAGCTGTTGACTGACAGCAGCTTCATGGCTGAATTTGACGAAACAGGCTCAATAGGCAGACGGTACGCGCGTGCAGATGAGACAGGGGTCCCGTTGGGCATAACTATTGATTATGACACGTTAAGCGACGGCACAATTACGATACGCGACCGCGATTCGTGGCAGCAGGTTAGAAGCCCAATCAAGGATTTACCTGAGCTGTTGCAAAAGTATTTTCACGGAAAAATTAATTTCAAGGATTTAGGTGCTTTGTTATCGGCTTAAGTAGCTAGCTTTTTTAATGTACGTGCACATTAGCTGTTTGACAGAATTAAGCTATGTATTGTGGCGGGAAACTGGTTTGGTGCTTCCAGCGGAAACAGAAGAACGCGTGAAACGCAGAGCCTTAAACGTTTGCCAAGATAATCTACGCAAGGTTTTGGAGCTAACTAGAAAATCCCCTCGGATGGTTGAACACTTTGCGAAAGGCGACAAAGAAATGGCTAGGCAACTTTTCGCCGAAATCAGAAAAGACGAAGAGGAAGTTATCAAGGCCAGACGCATGGTTTCTCAAGAGCTAGCCGAAATAGGCGCCATTCTCGTTAGCCGAGAGGACTTTTTACGGTTCACGAACCTGACAAGCGAAATCGCGGATTTTTCCGAAGGAATCGCCTTCCGCCTCGTGGAAATAATGGAGCACAACTGGAGCGTCTCAAGCGACATAAAGAAGGATTTGTTGAAGCTTTCCGAAGCTGTTCTCGACACGGTGCTTAGACTAAGGGAAACAATGATGGTTCTAAGCTACGGGTCAGCTAAAACTTTAGAGAAAGCTAAGGACGTTGAAATTGCCGAAAGAACCGTAGACGACCTCTACCGGGCACTTGAAATAAAAATTCTCAGCAGCAAACTTGACCTTCCAGTACTATTCCTCTTAAAAGACGTTCTCCAACTTCTGGAGGACTCTGCTGACAAAGCCGAAGATGCAGCTGACGTCACACGAGTGCTTTCCTTCATAATGTAACAGCGAGCGAAAAACTGCAATGACAAAAATTAAAGTTGAACTAATCGAGAATTTTCTTGTTGTGTGGAACC
>CAYGYB010000267.1:0-2421 GCA_964354015.1 uncultured Candidatus Bathyarchaeia archaeon | reverse complement strand
TGGAGTTGACTTGGAGAAGGTATATAGGCTTGCGCAGTCGGCTGAAAAAGCCTTTGCGTTGCCAATTCAGTTTCACAAACCGATAATAGGCGAGAACCTTTTCTCGCGTGAAGTGGATGATGACGTGGAGAAACTGCGGGCGCAACCGCTGCTTTTCGAGCCTTTTCCTCCTGAAATTGTTGGACGTGAAACAAAATTTTTTGTAGGCAGAAACACGGGGCAAACGCTGATTCAGCGACTTCTGGAGCAGGCTGGAGTAAGAGCTTCGCCGCGGCAAATGGACGAGTTGTTTAGGCATATCAAAAGCCCGCAGGAGAGTCTGGATAAAGGCGAGACCCAGATGACGTTTTATCAAGTGAAGAAGCTCATGAAAGATTTGCAGAAAGGCTTGGCAATGGACGAGTTTTGGCGTTTGGTTGAAACGATAACTAGGCAAAAGCCGAAGCCGCCAGAAACTGTCACACAACCGCCAGAATCGGAATCTAGCTGACCTTAGCTTTTCAGTCGTTTAGAGTTACGGTTCAAAACTTAACTGCCGCCTTATCGCTGCAGTTTCTTCAAGGCGTATACTTCTCGGGTAATTGTATAAGGGTCCGCTTGGCTTTTCATTATAGAAAGGGCGATTGCAGTCTGGGCATCCAGAAGTAAGGAACGGCTGTCCAGTTTCCACTACACGTTTTAACGCTTCTTTTTTGACGCTGAAATCCACTAGTCTGCCATCAACATCAAAACGCATGTTCTCGTAACGCGCTGAGCCATCAACAATTAGATATCTTGCAAGCTGAACTCGCCTATACGATTCAATTTGAGGCTGCAGTTTATTCTCCAATGCTGTGCCGCGAATAGGCGTGAAAGCAAAAAGAGCGGGTAAAACGTGCATGTCTACACATTGCTGGATGATGCCGACTGCTTCTTTTTCCGTTTCGCCTAAACCAACAATTAAGTGCGTGCTGACGTTCCCTTTTCCAAAAATCTCAACAGCTTCCCGCAGTTGCCTAAGTTGGCTTTCCCAATGGTATGGACCGCCAGCAACTGAACCCTTAACTTCATCGAACAGCTTCTCTGTCGCTGCGTCTAAGGCTATGCCAATGCGGTCTACGCCTGCTTCCGCTAAGCGCTGTATGTTTTCGCTGTTCAGCGGCTGGCACGAAATCGAAACTGGAACTTTCGCATGCTGCTTTATAGCTTTGGCGAGAGCGGCAAGATGCACAAAAACACCAGTGTAGTTCAACGCTTGGATGCACACGCGCCTTATTCGGTTATTATTAACCGCGCTTTCAATCCGTTTAAGAACGCTTTTGGTTGGGAAAACAGGCCAAGAAACCCGTGAGAGCAATTCGGCTTTGCTGAGGCTGCTTCTGGCTTGAGGGCAAAAACCGCAGTTCGCGGTGCACTTGCCAGCTTTGTAAGTCATCAAGTAAGCAGTTGTGGGTTCAGCGTCAAGTTTGCCCTCTAAAAGCCCGAGAACTATGGCGGAACCTACTGAAACTCGAACATGCTGAGGCAAATCAGATTCTCCGCAACTCGCTATTCTTGCCAAATATGCCACCAGAGACGGCTATTGGCTGAAAAGAATAAAGAAACATAGTATATTAGCCTAGAGCCGCGTCTACGTTTATGCTTGTCTTGTGTTGGTGAAATTAAGAAAAAGAGGGAGTGAATTGCTTGTTTGCTGAGTTTACGCTTTTTTTCTGAGCAGCAGTATGCCCACTATGGCGATTGCTATGATTATGGCGATTGTAGCGACCACTAAGTACGTAATCATTGGCTGGATAACATCGTTCACATTTAGCTGTGGTGGCATTGTAGGCTCTACAGTTTGTTCTGTCACAGTCATGAATGACTCCGCGAATGATGGATAGTAAGAGTTGGAGCCTCCGAACGAGGCTATGATCTTGTAGTCGCCTGAAATTGTCACATTTAGTGTGCAGCCGAAACTACCCTTATAGTCGCTTTTAGCATCGCCGAGGTGGACAAAGTTATTGTTGGGATCAACAGCGTCTATCGACACGTCAACACCAGTAAGGTCCGTTGGAAGCGGAAACTGTGCGTAAACGTATTTCATCCATTCGCCCATGCTTGCGTCAGATACAGCGGGAACTCCATATGGGAAGCGTAGTTTCATAGTATCATCTTGCGTGCCTGGAGACACGTCAGTAACGGTGCCGCTTATCACAAACGGTGTGTCTGTTTGGACTGCCACGTTTGGCGATTCAACTGTCATGGCGCTTGGTCCCTTGCCTATAGTGTATACGCGCTGGTCATAGGTGTTGTACATCGCTATTACGCTGTCGCCCATGATTGGGCCCCCTCCCCAGTCGGTTTTACGGTACAAGCCATCTACTCGCCATACTACGTCTCCGGTATAAGCATCGAGGCAGTAAGCGGGTGCACCACGGTATAACGGGTTGATGGGAGAGT
>CAYGYB010000266.1:0-2437 GCA_964354015.1 uncultured Candidatus Bathyarchaeia archaeon | reverse complement strand
TTCATTTCTTCTCAACTCCTCTTCCTAAACCACGATATATGAAACCTTCTTTTTCAACTTTTTGCAGTTCAATCTTCCCTGTTAAATCAACGATTGCCGCTGGCATCTTCATCACAGTGCGCAGTTTCTTCAAGTTTAGATATCTAAACGGCTCATGCTCAATCAAGATGACCATGCAGCCTGCGCCTTCTACAGCCTCGTTTAAGCTTCTTTTGAACCCGCGAGTCATTTCTGAAGTTTCATTTTTAGCAGACAAAGGATCGTAAATGCTGACTTTGGCGCCCTTCGCTTCCAACAGTTTAACAAGCGCCTCCGCCGTTGTTTTCGGTTCCACCGCGCCCAGCACAGCAACTCTAGCTCGTCTCAACGTCTTTCCGCAACTGCGCAACGCATCCTGCGTCAAATTAACCACATGCCTAACCATGTTTTCATTTATTTGCCTAGCAAGCGCCGTAAGCCTCAGTTTAGTGTTCAAATTTTCCGCGTTCTCAAGCAAGAGATACGCTTCGTTTCTGCCCTCTTCTGCCGCAATCGCTGGAGCAAAACTTTCGCGCATGTCTGGAACCAAGAGTTTAAACACTTCAAAATAATCTATACCCGCGTTTTCACAGAGAATAGCCAACTCGTTTGCTAAAGCTACGTTTGCATCTCGTCTGGCAACTGTGAAAAGCGCAGCTAATTCTGCCGTTTTTACATTCAATATTTGTTTAACGCCTTTCTTTGTCACCGTTCTCAGAACTGTTGAAGCCGCATCTAGGCTATTCTTGTCATTCGCGGCAACTGTTAACTCCTGATTGCTAATTTCGATGGCTTGCCCATTTGAAAACTGAACAGGGTTGTAGGCTAAGCCGAAGTCTTCTCCCACTCTGAGCCCTGATGTGTTCTCCAGAGTTTCCTTAATGACTCCTTCAGTGAAACCGAAACCCGCTATGCCTCCATAAATAACCAATGTGCCTCGATGAAGCGCTGCTCCAACTTGTTTGCAACTATTTTCTGCTTCTGAATAATCAGGGTTTTTCTTGTCGTCAATTTTTGCAGCAATCGTAATGATTACGATGTCGCTTTGCGAAACTGAGTTTTTAACCTCGCTTGTGGCGCTTAATTGCCCAGTTCGCACAAAACTCTTCAGTTTAACTTCTACTTCGCCCTCAGAGAAAGGAGTTTTTCCTCTTGCTAACCGCCTAACCAAGCTTTGATCCGCATCTGCACATGCAACTTTAAAACCAGCCTCAGCGAAGGCAACAGCATAAAGAACACCTTTTTCCCCGCAGCCTATAACACTTACAGTGTATTTTCCACGTTTCTCAACCGTGTCTATTTCTTCTGGATTCAAACGCAGAACTGCTGGCATGCGCAAGTATTCTCCATTTCGCCTTCCAATTAGCTTCTCTTATCAGACAATTTCGAGGATTTTCTCAAGTTTTAAACTGTAGTCCCTAACAAGCTTTAATGCTTTTTCCTGATTTTTCGCTTCCGCGTACAACCTGTAAACAGGCTCAGTTCCGCTAGGCCTCACAAGAAGAGCACTTTTATCTTCAAACCAGAGTTTCACTCCGTCAATGGTGCTTACGTTTGCGCCCTTCACCTGTTCAACCAGTTTTTTCAGTACTTTTTCTTTCTTATCCTCGGGGCACTCCACTTTGCCTTTTTCAATGAAGTATTGCGGTTGCTCAGCGATGAGCCTTGAAAGTTTCGCTCCTGTCTCAGCCATTACGTCCAGAACTAAAGCGGTTGTCATGGCTCCATCGCGAACCGCTTGATGAGGACCATAAAAGACCCCGCCGTTTTCTTCTCCGCCCAGTTTAGCTTTCAATTCCTTCATTTTGTGCGAAACAGTCACGCTTCCCACTTTAGTCCACACGATCTCGCCCTTATATGCATCCGCGATGTCCTTGACAAGCGTTGAGGAGCTTACAGGAGTAACTATTTTTGCATGTGGGTTTTTCTCTAAGAAATGCTTTTCAATCAGAGCGAAGGTTTTGTCGCCCCAATAAATCTCGCCGTTTTCATCAACGAATATGGAACGGTCAGCGTCACCATCGAAGGCTACACCTAAATCGGCGCCTACAGCTTTCATGGTTAAAGCTATTTCCTTAAGGTTTTCTGGTCGCGGTTCTGGCAATCTTCCGGGGAACGTTCCGTCTATGTTTGCGTTTATGCTTGTGACTTTGCAGCCGAGTTCGCGTAGAAGACGAGGAGCTGTTAAGCCGCCTACGCTGTTAGCCGCGTCAACAACAACGTGATAACGTTTCTCGGCTATTTTGGCGACGTTTACGTGTTTTTTTATCGCTTCCACGTATTCGTCATTCACGCCGAGCAGTTCACGGGTTGTTCCCAGCTTGTTCCATTCTGCAAACGCGTTTTTGTTTTCGAAGTAGATTCGTTCTATTTCAGTTTCTTGCTCGTGTGAAGTTTCTATGCCGTCGTTCCAGATGAC
>CAYGYB010000265.1:0-2482 GCA_964354015.1 uncultured Candidatus Bathyarchaeia archaeon | reverse complement strand
TTATCAGCGCTGAACCGCTGAGGTTTAGCCTTTGCGTGACCTCGGGAACGCGCGTTAATGCTCCTTTTCCAACGATGACCTCTCGTGGAAGCTGCATGTAATGGTAGGATAAAGTCAAATCAATCACTGTTGGCTTATGGGCACTAGTTTATGGCATAGGGTTTAAACCTTTTTGAATTTGGCATGGCTACTAATGCTCTGCAGAGACTAAAGGCTCACCTTTTTTCACATATGTACTTGGTGAATACGCAGGCATACATCATATTTGGCGTGGAATCGCCCATAAACCTTATCAGCAACATGCGGCATGGTGCGGTAATTCACGAGGCAGTTAACGCATGGGCAACTTAATGGTCGCGGTTCTCGGCGCACCAAACTACGCAAGCAGCATAGCCAAAAAGGGCACTTCAACAGATATCACACTTTACAACCTGAAGAAAGGCGAAGACACCGTAACCTTTGTAGAACCAACACGTTACCCTGAGCGTTTGGCGCCGCTGTTCTTCGCTTGCTCCACAGCCAAAAAAGCCGTAGTTGTCGTGGACGAGTTGAACGCCACCATAGGCGAATCACTCGTAATGCTCCAATGCTGCGGCGTAAACAGCGGCTACTTCGTCCTCCGCAACTACATACCGCGCGAAAAGGTTGAACCCCTCGTGAAGGGCACAATTCTGGAAAAATACGAGTTCGTCGCCGACGACCCCGCCACTCTGAAAGAAGCGCTTCTAGCCAGCGCAACGCAAACGAAGCCTGCAACAGCTCTGGACGGGGGAACCCCCTCAGGTGTCGTGCCCGTGGATCATGCTTTCAACGTAAAAGGCGTAGGAACAGTCATCCTAGGCATAGTCGCAAACGGCATAATCCAGAAACACGGCATCATGAATGTGCTACCGGGAACAAAAACAGCACAGATACGCTCCATTCAGAAACACGACGACGAGTTTGACTTCGCATATAACGGCGACAGAGTGGGACTGGCACTAAAAAATGTTGAGGTAACCGATGTTGACAGAGGCACAGTGTTAACAAACGACCCCGCAGTTAAAGCCTCTAAAACGCTTAAGACACGTGCTTCTCTTGTCAAATACTGGCAGACGCCTATAAAGGCAGGAATGGTGTTGCATTTGGGACATTGGATGCAATTCCTCAACGGCAAAGTTGAAGACGTCAGCGATGAGGGCGACTGGCGCAGACCAACGCTAACGTTGGCTTTGGAGAAAGAACTTGTGCATCGTCCCGGCGACAGGGCTGTTTTGATGTATCTGGAAGGCGGAAAACTCCGCGTCGCAGGCACAGTAGAATTGCCCTGAACGCGAATTACACGGTCACATTAAAAACGCTAATTTCGTTTTTCAAGGAGAAACACTAAACTTTAGCCACCGCGAATTATAAAGTGGAAGAATCGGTTTACAGGCGTAAGAAAATTGACGGGAATCGATGTATTGAACAGAAAAAGAACCGATCTGCCTCAAGGTACGGCAGGTGTAAGGGTGAAAGCGTTGTTCACAGACTACGATGGGACAATAAGCCCGATAAACGTAAGCCGTTCTGATTCTGCAGTGCCTTCAAAAATCATGGCGGTTCTCTGTGAAATCAGCCTGCGAATACCTGTGGTTGTAGTAACCACCAAGGACCTATCTTTTGTAGTAAAAAGAACCCCTTTTGCTCATGCTTGGGCGGCGTTAGGTGGCTTGGAAATGAGAGTGAACGGAGTCACAACAAGTGAGGCATGCTTGGAAAGCAAAACCCAGCATATAGCAGAGGCGCAAAGTTTCGCAAGAAATCTTGCTGAAAACGATTTAGTAATTGAAGAGAAACAGAATTCCGAAGGCGCCGCTGTGGCGTTCTCTGTGGATTGGCGACAAACAGGAAACGTAGATGCAGCAAGCGCTAAAGGCTCAAAAATAACCGCGTATTGTGATACGTTATCGTTGAGTGTGACTAAGTATGAGGGGCAGCCCTTCTTTGACGTTTTTCCCTGCCCAATAAACAAGGGCAAAGCTCTATTGGATTTAAAAAAGAAATTTGGTCTGCAAGACGGAATCTTATACATGGGAGACTCAGGTACTGATAATGCAGCTTTCGAAAAGGCAGACATTGCGGTAGGTGTAATACATAAAGAAACACCGAATAATCTTGTATGTGACTATTTTGTAAAATTTGAAGACGTAACTGCCTTTCTCAAAGGCCTTTTGAAAAATAGTTTTCGCTTTAGCCCAAAATTACCCATGATTCGACCTAGGACCTAGGCGTTTCAATATATTCGACGAAAAAATTTACGTGAAGTAATTTAATAGCTCTGGATATAGCTTATGTATGCTCCAGTTGTGCTTTTCCTTTCGGATGTTTTCTTGCATCTTTACTACTTGTTGCTGATTCGTCACTAGTCCCAATATAGCGTGAGCCAAGTCTTCGGCTCGATACATATGCATTTTGAAAAGCACAAGATTCGCAAAGTTAGACCACGTTATTTTACTTAATG
>CAYGYB010000264.1:0-2489 GCA_964354015.1 uncultured Candidatus Bathyarchaeia archaeon | reverse complement strand
CGTCTGGACAGTAGACTTTGTCGCCCTTCACGACTACGTAATAGCGTTGGCTGCATGATCTCATTTGGGAGCAACCATCGCAGTCTCTTGATAACAGTTTCAGTCGCCTCCTTCCATTTACTTCGTTGGCAAGACAGGCACTTTGCTTGTGTCTTCATGCCTCAAGAAACCATACACAACTTCAAGTGACGCATTTAAACTTTTCTTAGTAAACGCATACTTCGACAGTTTTTGAAGACGCGCTGTTTTGCATTATTGCCCGCGGAGGTTTAGAAAAGCCGAGAGGGCGGGTAAATCGGAACAAAAAAGTGGGAGGTTGTGTTTAGCTAAGTTGTCACGGTTTAACTATGCTGGAAAAGCGAGTCTGCGAGGGTAGGGTTCACAGAGATGTCGAAGATTCTGACGGTGGTTCCATCTTCAGTGTAGGTCCATTCTCCGGTGCCTGTCCAATCTGCAAGGCTGCCTTGGTAGCCACTTACTGTTGTGCTCCATGAATTCCACTCGGTTGAGAAGGTGTCAGAAATGTCCGTCCATGCGCCATCCATGTACGTCCACGCCTTTTGATCAGCACCGTTTAAAATATACACCATGGTGTCGCCTATTTCTACGCGTAGCATCATGTTAGATGAGCCGATATTCTTCGCCATGTAAGTGTTGGTATATGACGTGCCTCCAGAAGTGACTTCTACTTTGAACTGTAGACTTGTTGCTCCTTCAACATTTGGAGTGGTTGGAGTTGGAGTTGGCGTGGCCCCGCCACCACCGCCAGTTCCACCAGTGCCGCTCATAAGCAAATAAACTCCGACGCCTATCACCACAACGACAACGACAACGATGACAGCAATAACCAATGTAGATATACCTTTTTGGTTCATTCAAAGTCCCCAATTTGTTTTTCGTTGCTCTATTCTTAGATGTAAGACAATTTAACATTTTTGCATGTGCAGGGTTCTCAAAGCACAGGCTGAAAACAAACTATCCTTTAACGTTAAATAAACGGAGACTCAACAGCAACCACAGCTTGAAATTAACTTTTAATCCAACCAATTCGCATATATGCTCTCACCGAGACTTCCATTTACCGTAGGCATGCGGGCACTCACTCAGTTACTTGCTACACGCACACGCTAATCGAAAGTTTTATCGAAAACATCGGTAATGAATTATGCCTTGAGCAAAATTTAATCCTTTAAGTCACTTCATAGTAAATTATAAATACATCGTACCTACAACTCAGTAGCACTAAAATTGTGGGAGAAAGACATATGAAGAAAACAGCATTGTTAGTTGCGCTTTTAGTGTTATTGCTGTCTGCGATGATTGCTCCAGTACTGGCTGGACCTACTGACGTTGTTGTTCAGGTAGGTGACTGGTTCAAATACGAACGTAGAGTCACAAAATGGGTAAGCGTTGACCCATTTCTTCCAGAAGGTTATTTTGGTCCCTTAAGCTTGGCAGACAATAATACAAATTATGTATTGTGGACTGTTACAGCCATAACGCCTGTTGCTGGTGGTAACAACGTAACCTTCTTAGTTACATATAACTGGAAAAACGGAAGTGTAACAACCGAGACCAATGAACAAAGCGTATCTACCGCAAACACAGATCTTCAGATAATAGGCACCAACATGAACGCGCCTGCAATGGTAAGCGATGCATATTCTTTTATGGGCTTTTTTGATTATCCAGCTCGGTACATAACTAGGACATTTGATTTTGTAAATCCTAAGGCAACAAGAGCAACAAATGAACTTAATTATACTATTGAAATGTTTGGTTCTTTTTATAACTATACAATGTGGTGGGACAAAGCAACTGGAATGCGTATTTATTACGAAAACAGCGGAGATGTTGCTGCATTTGGTGAATCAAACCCGTACACTTACACTGTTGCAATAAAAATGGTAGATTCAAGTATTAACAATTTGTTATATGTTCCTGACACATTTACACCCATAATGCTGCTGCTAATGCTCAGTGCAAGCACTGCTGCAACAGTTCTTTACAGACGAAAGAAACTACGCATCTAAACTATTCTCTTCTTTCCTTTCTTTTTTATTAAAATTTAATGTATGCTTGTCTAAGTTTTAGAAGGTTTCGTAGTGCATTATTTGGCTGAGGGGTCTTCTGCTTCTTCGCGACGGAGTTTCATCCGCGTAACCCACGGGAACAATAGCGACTGGTCTTACTCCTTCAGTAGCGTTCACTGCCTCTTTTGCTTCGTCTTCGGGCAAAAATTAATCCTTTAAGTCACTCCATAGTAAATTATAAATACATCGTATTTCCAACTCGATAGTGTTATATAATTGTTGGAGGAAAGAGCGTGAAGAAAACAGCTTTGTTAACTGTGCTTTCAGTGTTACTGTTGTCTGCAATGCTGTTTCCGTCGATATGTCAAGCTGGACCTACGGACGTTGTTGTTAACGTAGGTGACTGGTTCAAATACGAAGCTAGAGTCACACAATGGGTAAGCGAAGATCCATTTC
>CAYGYB010000263.1:0-2531 GCA_964354015.1 uncultured Candidatus Bathyarchaeia archaeon | reverse complement strand
TTCCGACGAACGCGTTGTTTCTTATTATGCCGTCGATTTGGATGAGGTCTTTGCCTCGGTTTTCTGGGTAAGCAGGCATTACTTTTGCAGAAGTTCTTTTTTTTCCAACTATTTGGATTATGTCGCCTGTTTGTACGTCCATCTTTTTCATAGTTTGCGGATCTATTCTTGCTATTCCTCGGCCGAAATCTCTTAGAGAAGCTTCGGCAACGCGGAGTGTTAGCAGGTTTGAGGTTTGGGTGCGTTCTGACATGTGTGCGGTTCCTTCTTGGTATTGGTTAATATATAACCTTTAGTTTATAACGAAAGGTATATAAACCTTTTGTTATACACTCTAACTGCGAGGAAGGAACAGCCTATGGAGCCAACAGACAAAATCCTCCAAATCGTTGGAAACGAAAACCGAAGAAAGATACTTTCTCTTCTTTCCGAAGAACCACGATACATATCTGAAATAGCCAAGAAGCTGGACGTTACACAACCAGCTATCCTCAAGCACCTCAGCAGTCTAGAGAAAGCTGGCCTGATAGAGAGCTTCTGGAAAGATAGCCCCATGGGCGCGGCTAGAAAATACTACAGAATATGCGACTCCGTAGGCGTAGAAATAGCCATCAACCCAAAAAGTTTCAAAGTCAACAGGCAGCCTCAAAAAACAAACTGCCCAACATACCTCGAAACGGAACAAATAATTAAATCTCTCACAGAAGAAATAAACAAAGCAACAGACTTAACCATAAAAGCTGCCAAGGCACGAGAACTAATGAGTGCAGCTGACTCGCTTTTGGCATGCGCGGACTTTGAGAAAGGAAAATGGAATTGTGAAACTTGCCATCGCGTAGCGTCGCTGAGAAAAGAGACATCCCAAATTATATTGCACGTGTCGCGCGGAGATGTTGAATCAGGCTTACGCAAGCTGATAGATGTAATAGATCAGCTTTCAACGGGACTGCAGCCAACAAGTAAACATTAACAGCATTAATGCACGAAGACCAGCGTTTCACGATTGTTAGAAACTAAGCCAACACGCAAACTTTCAGCTAATTCTTTATGAAACCTATTTTCTTCAGTTTCGCCTGCAAAATATTGTTTCTGTAAGTGAACTTTACCGCGTCGCTTGTGATGCGTGTTGGAAGCTTGATTGTCTCCAAGTACTTTTTTGTTGCGTTTTCTGCTGTTATTATCAGCGTGTTTTCGTCAGCTTTTACTTTCACGTCTTTCCTGTCCACACCAGGCAATTCAGCTAAAATTAGCAGGTAATCTTCCTCTTCAAAGACATCGACGATGGGTTGCTTTTCCCTTATCAAGCTTGGCTGAGAAAGTAATCTCATACTTGGAGGTTTAACTTTCCACCTGCTTAATGGTTTAATGAGGTGAAGACTTTTAGTGCGCTTTGGCATAAGTCTCAGTTTCTCGATTCGTGTTTGCGGAATGAACGTCTGCTCGAAACGGATGAAGCGTGAGCATCTTCGGCAGCCTTGCACGCTGACTTTATCGTTTTTTATGCTTTTGACCAATGGACAAAAAACCCATTCAGTTCCATGGGTACCTCTAATTAAGAGCTTAGTTTTCCCCTTTCTGAAAGTTGTCTGACAAATCAGCCACACCAAATATTCACTCTCTTTGCCTGTTTCCCAATGTGAAAGCCGTCATAGGTTTTGTTTTGACTCGTGAGTGTGCCTAACCCCAATATATTTTTAATTTATGCTTTCGTGTCAATTGTGCGAAAACTGAGTATAGGCTTTGTTTCTCAATCTGGAATATGCTGTAAAATGTAATCTTCCATGTATCGATTTTCGATACAAGTTCCGTTCTATAGAGTTGAATATTACTTAAATAGTAATATATCATACTTGGACACGTTAACACGCAAGAAAGAATTGAGGTGATTAAAATGGTGAATCAAGGTCCAGATACGGGTAGCTTGGCAGAAGTTCTTGATCGAGTACTTGATAAGGGAATAGTTGTCGACGCGTGGGCAAGGGCTTCTCTGGTTGGCATAGAAATCCTAACCATTGAAGCAAGAGTGGTGGTCGCATCAGTAGACACCTTCCTGCACTACGCCGAAGAAATCACAAAGGTTGAGCAAGCCGCAATCGCTGCCCCAGTCCCTGCAGCCTAAAGCGCTTCATGATCGGGATGAACAGAAATGTCTCAAAAAACAAAAAAGGACGTCAAGGCAGCAGCTAAATCAGCCAAGAAGGTAGCTGAAGGAGTCAGCCCAAACACGGTTAAAGGTAAAAAGGCATTATACCGGCAGACTGCTGTCGAATTCCAGTCAGCCGCCCGCGAAATGTTGGAGTCAGGTATCAGTGCCTTGCAAGAAGGCATTCGCGATATGCAACCAGGCATCCACAAGATGCAGCTAGGCATTAAAGAAGAGATGAACAAATACAAAGAAGGCGCTGCTGTTCTTCAATCAGGCGTTGCTGACATGCTGTTAGGTATTGCCGCCATGCAATCAAACATCATGGAGCAAATAAAGGAAAACCAAGCGTACGCAAAGGAAACCCAAGAGTACGTAAAGAAGTTCT
>CAYGYB010000262.1:0-2534 GCA_964354015.1 uncultured Candidatus Bathyarchaeia archaeon | reverse complement strand
CAAAGAAATCAGCAGCCTCTTCCGCACGTACATAGCAAAAGCCACAGAACAAATCAAACCCCGCTGGTGCATCTCAGTCTTCGAAGACAACGCAGGCATAATCACCTTCGACAAAGGCTACGGCATAGCCGCCAAAGTTGAAACCCACAACCACCCCTCCGCAGTGGAACCCTTCGGCGGCGCAGCCACAGGCGTAGGCGGCGTAATCCGCGACATCCTCGGCGTCTGGGCAGACCCAATCGCATGCACGGACGTGTTAGGCTTCGGACCATTAAACTACGATTACACAAAGCTTCCAGCAGGCATGAAACACCCGAAATACGTGTACATGGGCGTCACCGCAGGCATCGGCACCTACGGCAACAACATGGGCATCCCCACCGTCAACGGCGCCATATACTTCGACGACAGCTACACAGGCAACGTCGTCGTCTACTGCGGCTGCATCGGGCTCCTGCCGCTTAAAAAATATAAAAAGAACGCCCAGCCAGAACACCTCATCATTGTTGCAGGCGGAAAAACAGGCCGCGACGGCATTCACGGCGTCACCTTTGCCTCGGCGGAACTCACCGAAAAATCAGAAGAAGTGTCTCGACCAGCCGTGCAAATCGCTGACCCTATTGAAGAGGAAAAATTGAAACGCGCCATAATCGAAATTCGAGACCGCGAACTTGGCTCAGCAACCACTGATTTAGGCGGCGGCGGCATGTCTTCAGCCATCGGCGAAACAGCAGAACGCTTCGGTTGCGGCGCCACAGTCAACTTGGACAAGGTTCCCCTCAAATATGCGGGTTTGGCGCCTTGGGAAATTTACATTTCAGAATCACAAGAAAGAATGCTGCTCACAGTTCCGCCTGAAAACCTTGAAAAAGTCATGGCGGTTTTCGAAAAGGAAGATGTTGAAGCCACGGCGGTGGGCAAACTCATCAGAGAAAAGCGGCTGCAACTTCGCTTCGAGAACGTGAGAGTCGCGGATATGGATATGCAGTTCCTGTTTGCTCCGCCAAAAAGCCTGAAAACCGCAACCTATGAAACCGTCAACCTTGAAGAACCGCGGTTTCCTGAACCTGAAAACCTCACTGAAACCCTGCTGCGGCTAATGGCAGCGCCGAACATAGCCAGCAAAGAAAGCGTAGTTCGCAGTTACGACCACGAAGTGAAAGGCAACACCGCGCTTAAGCCCCTGCACGGCGAATACGCTGGACCAAACGACGCCGCAGTCATAAAACCATTAGACAACTCGTGGAAAGGCTTAGCCATCTCATGCGGCATGAACCCCAATTACGGGAAAATTGACGCTTACTGGATGGCAGCCGCCGCAATAGACGAGGCAGTGCGGAACAACTTGGCTGTTGGCGGACGCAGAATAGCACTACTCGACAACTTCGTCTGGGGCAACCCTGAGAAGCCTGAGCGCCTAGGCTCACTTGTGCGCGCATGCGAAGCCTGCTACGACGTTGCCACCGCGTTTAAGACACCGTTCATCTCGGGAAAAGACAGCCTATACAACGAGTCACCCCTCGGACCAGTGACACCCACGTTATTAATCACGGCAGTAGGCGTTGTCCCCGACATACGCTTAACCGTGTCAATGGACGCAAAAGCACCCGGCAACCTGCTGTACATTATCGGCAAAACTTACCCTGAACTCGGCGGTTCAGAATACTACAAGCTTAAAGGCTTCTTAGGCAAGTCGGTGCCGAAAGTTCGCGCCGTCCAAGCGAGAAAAACCTATTATGCGTTAACAAAAGCCATCGGCGCAGGCGCTGTGAGAGCATGCCATGACCTGTCTGAAGGCGGCTTAGCTGTAGCTGCGGCTGAGATGACGCTGGCAAGCGGCTACGGCGCAGAATTAGACCTAAGAAAAACCCCAGCGGAAGCGATGAAGCGTGACGATTTTGCGTTGTTCTCGGAGTCTAACAGCCGCTTCCTCGTAGAAGTCGCAGCTAAAGACCGAGAAGCCTTTGAAAAGTTAATGAAGGGAAAAGCGTGCGCGGAAATCGGCAAAGTCACCAAAACCCCACGTTTAGCAATCCACGGGCTCAAAGGCGCTGTAGCGGTTGACGCGGCAATTGCAGATTTGCGTGCAAGTTGGAAAAGAACCTTAAGCAGCGAGGCGTAAAAAAGTGAAGCGCGAAGAAATAAAAGCCTGCATTATGCGCGTCGGCGGCACAAACTGCGACGCTGAAACACAGCGGGCTTTCCGCGAGTTAGGCGTCCAAGCTGAAACGCTGCACTTGAATGAAGTGGTAAAGCGCAGAAACCTCATGGACTATCACATTCTGGTTTTTCCAGGCGGTTTTGCCCACGGCGACTACGTGCGTTCGGGCGCAATATGGGCACGGTTGTTAATGGCTAAGCTGGGCAAAGAACTGAAAGCATTCATTGACGAAAATCGACCGATAATAGGCATATGCAACGGCTTCCAGGTTCTGGTTGAAGAAGGCTTGCTGCCTGGCTTCGAAGGAGTCAGCGCTTATCCTGAAGCTTCTCTTGCGCCGAATATTAGAGGCTACCAGTGCCGTTGGGTCTAT
>CAYGYB010000261.1:0-2554 GCA_964354015.1 uncultured Candidatus Bathyarchaeia archaeon | reverse complement strand
AGGAAAAGAAGCCAATGATCCACATCCAGAATAACGTGTTCACCGCTGAGCAGCAAGTCCATGTAAGCATAGGTTTTCTTTCTAATGACAGGGTCCAACATTACTTTGTTTTCATTATAGAACCGCAGGGCGCGCCTCATGATTTCGCTCTGAGAAAGTTCGGTTTCTTTGCTGATTTTTTCCAGCAAGTTGGCTGTAGTTGCGTCAAAGGCAACGGTTACTCTTGTTGTGGTCATAACAGTTTCCCCCTGACAAAATACCACTAGCAATCATTGTTTCTTCTTTCGTTTAAGGCTATAGTTTAATTCGGAAGTCTTCTTTGATTACGCTAAGGGCGACGTTCGTGACTGTTCTTCTAACGTGTGGTGTGGCTAGGAGATTTTTTATGAAAGTGTTCAAGTCAGCTCCATCTTTGAATTTAGCAATCACGACGGCGTTGTAATCACCTGTAATGTCATAAACAGCAATAACGTTGGCTGTGTTGGCAATTTCGTTTTCAACATCTATAAGGTGCCCACCTTCGACCTGAATCAACACTATAACTGTTAAACTATAGCCCAATTTGGACGAATCTACAATTACAGCATAGCTTTTTAGTACGCCTTTTTTCTCCAAACTTTTGATGTGGTTAAACGCGGTGCCCGCAGATATCCCGAGCTTGCTCGCGATTTTGTTGAAACTTAACCGACAATCTTCCTGTAGCAGATTAATAATTTGAAGGTCCACATTTTCAATTAGATTAGTTTTCATTTTGAATTCTCCTGAATACGACCTGTTCCATGCACAGTTCTTTAAACATCTGTTCAGTTAATTAGAAGTTATATAAACATTCCTCGACGAAAATAGGACATTTATGCATATTTTTATATAATTAATCCGATTAGTTGCACGAGTGTTCCACAAGTATAAAAAAGCGAACGGAGTAAAAAGCCAGCGCAAATCTGAACTCAAAACGCACATGAGACGCGCTAACATGGTTTATAGCATAAGAGTTATATTGTGTAGTATGGTAAAAGTTGGGCAAGGGGGATTGAAGAGTGAGAACAAAATTGTTTGCAATCTCAATATGTTTCTTTTTGTTGTTAACGGTTGTATCTGTAGCACCTTCCTATGGTGCTGATGTTGTTGAGGGAGAATGGATCACAAAATATACAGTCCAAGACTCAACTGGCAAGCTTCTCTTGAAGGTGGATTTCGAAGCAGGAATTAATGAGACTTACTCCCAAATACTAGCCGGAACAGAGCTTACGGTGACATTCACACTTGACATATTCGCAGGAGGCTCTGGCAAATTACAACTCTCAACAAACATGCAGCATTCATCACTTCACAGCACATACTGGCAAAGTGACTCGCTGAATTATTCGCTTTCAAACCCGAACGCGGCAACTACGACTTTCGATTGGACTAAAGGAACTCTAGACGTAATATGCTACGGCAAAATTTCATCATCTGCAGTGAAAAAAGCACCAGTTCAATTCACTCTGGTCCAATTGTCCGTTCCCGGCGGCGATATTCTAGACCAAATCAAACCATATATATACACTGCCGAAATGGGCAATTACGCGAGCCTTCTCCAAGCAAAACAAGAAAAGTTGCAGTCGCTGAAGGATAGCGGTGTTTCTGCGGGTTACATTGAGCTCTTCGAAAACGTTATTGAGCAAGCCCAAGCTGAAGCCGCTGACGGATACGTTGACAACGCGGTTGCTCTCTTAAATGCACTAGACGTCTCAGCCGAGCCTGCTTCAGCTGTTATGGAATCTCTTTTCTTGCCAATAATTGTGATCGTGGCAGTGTTAGCAGTCGTATTAGGTTTCCTGTTTCTAAGAACCAAGGGAAAAATCAAATATGTTCTATTAGTTCTTGAAGACCAAATCAAGGATTTAGAAGGATTAACGCTGAGAGCGTCAAAAATTGACAGAACTATCGCGTCTAGTCTGGACAGCGTTAAAGACAGGCTCAAGAGTCTAGTTGGGATGTGAAAACACGAAAATATATCAAAACAGCGTGCAGTTGATCGGACTCGGTTCAGCAGGAACTAACATCGTAGAAACTTTTCTAAAAAATAGAAAGACCACGGAATTACTGAGGAATGAAATTACACGTTTGTCACTATTAGCGATCGACATAGCTGATCCTGAGATTAGAGCCTTACAGGAAAGCAATGAGCAAATGATGAAGTCAATGGTCAAAGCAGGCATACCGGGAGAAAGGCTACGGTTGCTGGCGCAGTCAGTGAAGTTTCCAACTGCAGAGGCAATGTTTGACTTCATCAACCAAAAATTCAACGAATACCTAGTTGGCGAGGGAGCAAAACTTAGTTTTCACCCATGGCTTAATTCAACAATGGCTATACCGCCAATGGCCGGCGGCGCAGGTAGACGAAGAGCCCTAGCCAAGGCAATATACGCGTTGAACTACTATCAACTTGGCATAATCAGGAGCCTCATAAATTCATTCAAAGAACAGGCGCTTTCATCAATAATCACGCCAACTGTGCTATTGCTATATGGGTTAGGCGGCGGCACTGGAAGCGGTGTGTTTTTTGATTTCG
>CAYGYB010000260.1:0-2557 GCA_964354015.1 uncultured Candidatus Bathyarchaeia archaeon | reverse complement strand
CAAACCAGAGTTCAGGCAAATCGTAAAGGCTTGTGTCTTCATTAACAGGCGGCACGAGCGGTCCAGCGTACACGTGGGGATAGCCAATGCGTCCGATGAACACGCTGGGCGGAGAAACGCCCGAGATGTCTTCGCTTGCCATCAATGGCACGCTTTTCAGGTAATAGTTGACTTTAACCATCAGTGGGCAGCGGGTTTTGCCGCAGAGAAACCTCGCGCCTTTGCAGATGACACACAGGCTGTCCCGTGAAGCACGAGTAACTATCTGACTTTCCACAGCTGAATTGTTGCCATTTTTTAGGATGTTACGTAACCAATTGTCCTGAACGCTGACGCTTGCAGGTTTAGATGTGAAAGTCATGTTCATCTTGGATGATGATTGCGTCGGCTTCATATGCTTTCCGCATTGGAAAAGCTCAAAAATCACCTTGCCCTCAGCAGTTTTCGAGGATAGTCTGCACACGAAACTGTTAAAAAAACGAGGTAAGAGCTAAATTGTAACGCTGCGTAGGACTTATCGGTGCTATGCATGAAGACGGTTCTGTTTATTTGCACGCACAATTCTGCACGTTCGCAGATGGCAGAGGCTTTTCTGAATGCACTCTGCGGAGACAGATACGAAGCAAAAAGCGCTGGAGTCACGCCCACAGGGCTTAATCCTTACGTTGTTAAGGCGATGGCGGAAGTCGGCATTGACCTTTCAACGCACCGTTCGAAGAGCATATTGGAGTTTCAAGGAAAAAGCTTTGATTACGTGGTCACGGTTTGCGATTCGGCGCGTGACGTTTGCCCGTTCTTTCCCGGAGAAACAGAAATCCACAAGAGCTTTGCAGACCCAGCGGAGTTCAGGGGAACAGGCGCAGAGATTATGGAGAAAGTGCGGGCTGTAAGAGACGAAATACGAGACTGGGTGGATAGAACCTTCTGCAAAGAAGATTAGTTGCCGTCTTTTTTCACGTTACTTTTCGCTTGATTCTGCGTCTTCGAAGATGAATAGGTCATTTATAGTTGTTTTTAATGCTTGGGCTATTTGGTGTGCCAGCAGCAGTGAGGGGTTGTATTTGCCTTTTTCCAAGTAAAGTATGGTTTCTCTTCTCACGCCCACTTGTCTTGCGAGGTCATCTTGCGTCATGTCGTACCGTGCTCTTAACTCTTTGATTCTTGTTTTGAATTGCATAGCCTAATCGCCTTTTCTGCCGAAAACCCAGCGAAATACAAGGAAGGATACGTTGGAAACCAGAAGCGTAGCTATGAGCAAGTAGCCAGCATCAACGTTCTGCAGATTGTAGAGTTCCCGCCCGAAGATAAGCATGAACATAAGTGCTATGGTGAAGTATGAGCCAGTGTAGAGGGCGTAGGTTGCGGCTTTCCCAGTGATTCTTTGGGTTCTTTCGTCGCTTAATGGGAACCCTGCCTTTCGGTCTTTGCGCAGTCTCCACACTAATAGAATGCCGAGTAGCACGATTACCACGGCTATTCCGATGCTTGTAATCGGCCATGTTACGTCAGTCATGCCGTCACCTCCCTTGATGGTTGATTGTCGCGGTTTTGTTGTGTGGTTTGTTGCCGACTTTTGGTGTTTCCGTTCAACTTTTTCGCCTCATTGTTTATTTCTAACTTTATATTAGATATAGATAACATTATGTTAAATAAACATAACATCACGCCATATAAGCTTTTCTGTTTTACAAAAAAGCCTCAGCATAAACGCCACTATTTTACACTACTTTGGCTTTCTTGATGGTTCTGAGCGCAAGCAAGAATGTGACGATGTCGAATGCCAGCAGGAAGGCTAAAGCCGTTAGCACATCAAAAGTGCCATACGCATAGTAGGTTCCGACAGAGTAAAAGTTTGAACCCAGACTGAAATAGCGCATACCCGTTATGAAGTAGGACAGCGGGTTGGCATAGCTTGCTAGTTTTATTGCCAGGGGCAAAGAGTTTATTGGGTACAAAGCATTGCTTGCGAAAAATAGCGGCAGCGAGAGCAGCGTTATTACTCCTTGGAGGCTTTCATGGGTTTCAAGTTTCATTGCTATTGTGCTGGCAAGGAACAGTAACCCCAACGCAAACAGCACGATAAACAGCACAATACCCAGCACAGACAGCAGAGTTTGCGCAATTGTGAAGCCTTCGAAAAACCGCACTCCCAAGATAAATCCAAACAAAACGATTATTGCTGATTGAATAAGCGATTTTGCTACGCCGCTCAAGCTTAATCCTAAGAGTATGTGTGAACGGGGAAGAGGAGACACCACTATCTCTTTCATTAACCCGAACTGCTTGTCAAATTGAAGAGATATTCCACTGTACAGGCATGTGAAGAGAACAGTCATCGAGGTTACGCCAGCAGCCATGAAAGTCAGGTAATTCACAGACGCTACGCCTAGCTGGTTGGGAACACCAGGTGTGATTAGGTCAAAGTTGCTGGACATTGATAAACCGAAAAGCGCCAACCACAAGGCAGGCTGGATCAGGGAAGTGAAAAGCATGGCTCTGGAACGGAAGAATTTAGTCATGTCTCTCCAAAAGATGGTTAAAAACTCAGTTCTCATCC
>CAYGYB010000259.1:0-2567 GCA_964354015.1 uncultured Candidatus Bathyarchaeia archaeon | reverse complement strand
GTGGGGCTGGAGAGATTTGAACTCTCGTCTATAGCGCCCGAGGCTACAAGCCTGGACCAAGCTAGCCGACAGCCCCTCTTCACGCGCTTGCAAGCTCTATCTTCATTCACGAGCCACTAAAATAAGCATTTCTCAGACGCGCGCAGAACGGCTATTCGCTTACTGAAGGCGCAATTGGAGTAGCGACTACAAGAGTTACATCTTGCTCTCGAACCGAAGCAACTCTCTTATGGTAAATTCTCGCAGCTATGCACAATCCTGCTGCTACAGTAGCCAGCCAAAATGGCAATTGGAACCCTGCTGAAATGAACACGCTTACAGTTGTGCCTTGAGCCAACGGTATCGGAAACGCGCTGTTCGTTGACCCCGCCAACGGCACAGTAAAGTGCAGCAATACTTGAACAAGTAACATTGACACGAAAAGAAAAATAACGAAAGACAACACCGTGTACAGCGGCTTCTTATACGCGAAGCCAAGCAGTTGTTTCGAATAGGATTTTGCCGGCATAAGCGAATAAATAATCATCGTGATGCCACTTACAAGAAAAGTAAGTACACTCGCCATGTTCAACGCCCACAGTAAGGGCATCGTGAACGATGTGCCTAACACGTCGAAGCTCGTGTTCAACGGCGAAGCATTCGCCGTCACTAAACCATCACCGACTCTAAGCTGCCACCACGGATAAAACAGCGACACCACTACCACCACGATTGTTGCGACGCCGCCCGCAAGACCCACCCAGTTAATCCTCAACCGCGTGCTTTTCACTCCTCTATGCTACTGGAAAATCAGGAATCTTCATAACTTCATCAGTTTGAATGCTGACGCCGTTGACGGTTACACAGATTCCGGTTAACTCAACGTCAATTTTCTGTGCTCCCGCATGAGCAGTTAGAAAATGGTTTATGGCATCCTGCGTCCAAGTTCCAGCAACGTCAATTTCTGCAGTTTCACCCGCACTAATAGCCACTGGATTATTGATTATTACATGCCCCAGAGGGAAATCATGTTCATCACATCGGACATCAGCAGACATCGAGTTAACCGCTAAATCAAACTTTAAAGGATTCGTAACTTCGAAGGTTAATGTTACTGTTCGCGATGCAGCATCATAATGGGAATCCACAAGAGTGAAATTCTCCAGCACCTTCCCAAGCGATTCCTCCGGAATAAAAACGTTGTTTATTATTGTGTTTATTTCGGGAGGAACAATCAAGCCTAGCAGGTTGTTTTGGTACATGAGTAGTATTCCCGCAATGGGCAGTACATTGATGGCGATTGTAATGGCTGTCAGAACCAATCGTAACTTATTCACCGTTGTCCCCCGCATTCTCTCTGAACTATTAAGTAATAATATACCGCGGTTTTTTATTCTTTATGAATGCCCACTTCACTCCCAAATTACTCGACATGGTTCTTACGGCATGAAACAATTGCCAGAGTTTATAGAAACTAATCAAAAAAGGCGGCTAACTAGCAACTTGCGGTTTTATTCTCTGAAAGGCGTGTTTAAAACTTCCTTGACTTTGTTGCTTATGACTGGACCAAGCCCATGAACTGTTTTCGCCCAGTCATCCACGTTAATCAAAACGTTCAAAGGCGTCTGATAAGATTTAAGCACAGCCAAAGCCTTTTCCCTTCCAATGTTGGGCAAACTGGCAACAAAATATACCTGTGCATCAGCTAAAGTGTCAATCTTCTTGAAAGCGTGAACCGTCGGCGCTCTTTTCTCAACAATTTGCTCCTGCCTAGCGGCTACATAGAGGAAATCAATTGTCTCCTTGTAAGACGTGGTGTTCACCAACGCTATGCCGTTCTTGGCTAAATTGAACATGGCGCCCCAAACCGCCACGGGCTGAATATGGCTGAACTTGTAGATTATCGGCAAATAACCCTCTAGAAGCACCAGCGACTTCGGATACGCTTCCTTAAGCCTGAACAACTGCTCAAAAAGGTACCTGCGAGTAAGCGTGTAAACAAAATCGTGAACGGTTTTTCTTTCCACTGCACACTGGTCAGATAAAATGTAATCACCTTTTTCCAAGGTTTCAGTTTTAATATTAACGCCGCGTTCCACCAGACCCTTAACAATCTTCGCTGCGCTGCTGGCTTCACGACTGTCAACAATAATTGTCGGTTCCTCACCGCTTTTCTTTTTATCTTTCAAGTAGGGCAGTAAAGTTTCAGTTCCAGACATAAACTCAACTCTGATAAACTAAGCGCAACTCTCAAGTTTATTTCACTTCCGCTTCCTGAACAGCCTGCCCATCCGCTGAAATCAGAAGCACATTTATTTGCACATTCAGCGGCTCTCCTAGAGCAGTTCACGCCAGTCCTGTGAAGAGTCTAGAAGAGTAGTTATTCATATCGCACCAAGTATAGCGGTTTCTGCGCTTCTTTCCGCCTTTCTTCCAAAGGCACATCCTTCAGTGAAGCAGTCTCCAGCATTTCGCCTAAGCGTTCTTCGTTAACGCTCATCTCTAAACTGGAGCGGGCATCCTCCTTTCTCAGGGATTTTCTCGTTTTCCTAACACGAGAACTCATAAAAATTCACCTTGCTTAAGCG
>CAYGYB010000258.1:0-2570 GCA_964354015.1 uncultured Candidatus Bathyarchaeia archaeon | reverse complement strand
TCGGCTCGTTTTGCTGCTTCAGCTTTGGGTATGTCAAAGTAGCGAGCGTAAACTAAAAGGTTCTTTACGACAGTGAAATCGGGGTCAAGATTATCCTCTTGCGGTGCCACGCCTACGATGCTTTTTATTTCGCGTGCTTGCTCAGTGACGCTCATGCCTGCCACGGATAATTCGCCTGCTGTCAACGGCAAGAAACAGTATATCATGCGCACGGTGGTGGTTTTTCCAGCGCCGTTTGGTCCTAGGAAGCCTATGCATTCGCCCTTGTAAACGTCGAAGTCTATGCCGTCCACTGCCGTAAGGTTGCTGAACTTTTTTGTTAATCCTCGTGCTTTGATGAGCGCTTCTGAGGAAATCATGCTTCTTCCTTTGTTAATCACTGTGCACGATAACTTAAAACTACTCCCGTAAGCAACAGAGCAGCCTATGGCGGGGCTTTGCCAGAGATGTACTGGCAGTAACCGTAGCTTATTGGTCCTTGCTTGGTGGTTTCGCATGGAAACTCGGTGCATTCGAAGCATAATTTCACGCCTTTGCTGAAAGCGCAATTACATATTTTACACATCTTATTTGCCCTTGCCACGCAACCAACTGTGCCGTTGGGGCATGTGCCCTTTTGCATTCGAGGACATTTTTCGCATGCTATGCCGCAAACACCAATACGCATACTTTTTCATCCTCACTTTTAGAAAGTAACTGTTAACGTGCAACTTAAGTTATGTGGTTAGTTTTTTTCCAAGTTCTACTGCCTAAGTTGTTGTGTATGGTATCAACGTTTTATTTCCAATCATTTTCATTGCGCACTTTCTTTTCCCTGAGTGGATGACAGCTTGCTGCCGCAGTTACGGCAGAAAATTGCGCCCGATTGGTTCTTGGCACCGCATTTTTGGCAAACCATCGCCTCTTGTTCAGCAGGCTTTGGATTCATGTTCGCTGCAGCCTTCTTAAACGCAGCGTGTATCTCAACAGCAGCAGTACTGAATGCTTTCTCTAATTCTATGCCCATTCTAGTGAATGCTTCCCGCATTTCGTCAGATGGATATTTAGCGTTTGCTTTTGCACCTTTCTGGGTTTTGGTGCCGCATTTTGGGCAGAAAAGAGCGTCTTCGGGGATTTTTCCGCCACAATTAGAGCAGTATGCCATATGCATTACGAGCAGCAATTAAGTGAAGTTGAAAATTTAAGCGTTCCGTAAGCCGCCGTGAAACAGGAATTGCATAAAAAAAGAGGAGAAGGAAAGCCTTGGTTTAGGCTAGAACCATATGCCTACAATGACGATTCCGATCAGTGCCAGCAAGAAGGCTATCGCTATGAATATGAGCACTGCTATGATGCTTATGGCTAACGCTTTTAGCCATCCGCAGTCAAAGAAATGCTTCACTAAGCCCAGCCAGATAATCAGCATGATGATTGAAGCGATTATGCCTGCTAAGGAACCGAGACTCTCTGCAAAAAAGTAGTTGAAACCTAAGCCAATTAGGGTTCCGAGAACCACTATCCAAAGTGCGTCGGTGAACTTTGCTTTATCTTTGCCCGCTAAAAGTCTGCCAGAAATCCACAAGACAGGCGACAGCACGATGACGTTGATGAGAATTTGTATTCCCAGATTTATTAACGATGTTTCCACTGCCATACATTTTTCCCTCTCTTTCAGAAACTCCTGATAGGTCTATTATTTTGTTCTGCTTAAAAATCTTGTTGACTACCTGCAGCCGACTACGCTCAGAAACGGAATTTGCGCCCCTTACCCTGCACATCTTCATTAAGTTCTTTCGCCAACTCTTCCAAAAGCGCACGTTGCTGCTGCGTAAGCTTCTCCGGAACCGAAATTCCAACACGCACCAACAAATCGCCCCTGCCGTAGCCTCTGAACCGAGGCATACCCTTCCCCCTCAACCGGATAACTTCGCCAGGCTGCGTTCCCGGAGAAATCTTCACAGCCATCGGTCCTTCCAGCGTAGGCACGCTAACTTCAGCGCCAAGGGCTGCTTGAGGATAGCCAATCATCAGCACATACAGCAGGTCGTCGCCATCTCTCATGAAGAGTTCGTTAGGGCGAATGTGCACAAGAACATAGAGGTCGCCTGCTTCACCGCCGTTAGGCGCCGTTTCACCTTCGCCTCTAAGCCTAAGCTGGTACCCTTCATCGATGCCCACGGGCATTTTCACGCTTATCTTGCGGTGCTTCTTGACTAAGCCTGTGCCGCGGCAATTCCTGCACGGCGAATCAATCAGTGTACCTTTTCCTCTGCAGGTGGGGCAAGGCGTTACTTGGACGTACATGGCGAAGCTGCTTTTTCGCATGTGCTGAACTTGGCCTGCGCCGTTGCATCGCGGGCACGTTCGCGGTGAAGTGCCGGGGCTGGCGCCTGAACCGTTGCAGACTTCGCATTTTTCGGTTCGGGGGATTTCTATTTCCTTTTCTGCGCTTTTGGCGGCTTCTTCCAGCGTTATTTCAAGCTCGTATTCTAAGTCTTGGCCTCTGTTGACGCGTTCGTTGAAGCCGCCGCCGAAACCGCCGCCGAAGAAGTAGCGGAAAATGTCTCCGAAGCCGCCGCCTAAGTCGCGGA
>CAYGYB010000257.1:0-2590 GCA_964354015.1 uncultured Candidatus Bathyarchaeia archaeon | reverse complement strand
GCGTTGAAAGTTAGTGAAAACTACCTGAGAAAATTAACATGACATTCACAGAAATCATCAAGATTATAGACGAAACTCGAGCCAACTCTGTTCTTTTGTTATGTCACCATAACTCTGACCCTGACGCTTTATGCTCAGCCTACGCTTTTCAAGACTTATTGAAAAAGCTTAGACCAAACTTGACTGTGGAGATTGGAACTGGACAGGGAATCAGCAGACTTGCAAAGCACCTTCTCAACTACATTCCCATAAGCGTAAACATGAACCCGAACGTGGAGAAAGCACAGGTCATAGTTCTGCTGGACACCAACACAATCCAGCAACTAGGCAGATTGGCTGAAAAAGTAGCAAAAACTGCAGCGCCAATAATAGTGATTGACCACCACGCGGCTCACCCAGAAACAGAGCACATAGCAAAGCTTTGTGTAACCAATGAGGAAGCCGCATCCACCTGCGAAATAGTTTACAGCTTCTTTAAGCAGTCTGGCGCAAAACCCGACTTGGATGTGGCTAAAGCGTTGTTTCTGGGCATAGCCTTCGACACCCGCCACTTTGTTTTGGCTAACTCCTCAACATTTAAAACCATCGCGGAACTCTGCGGCGTAGGCGTAAACGCCCAAGAAGTAGTAGCCCTGCTTTCTTTGCCCATGGATTTTTCTGAACGCGTGGCAAGAATGAAGGCGTGCAGAAGAGCCAAACTGCTGAAAATCGGAGAATGGATAATTGCTCTTTCTCATGTCAGTGCGTACCAAGCTTCTGCGGCAAGAGCGCTAATCGACTTAGGCGCGCACATGGCTGCAGTGGCTGGACAAAGAAACGAAAGCATAGAGATCAGCCTACGCTGCACTCGCGAATTCAACCAAGAAACGGGCATACATTTAGGAAGAGACATTGCTAAGCCGTTAGGTGAACTCCTGCAGGGTATGGGCGGTGGGCACGCCACTGCCGCGGGAGTGAACGGCATAGGAGATGTGGAAACAGGACTTAAACGTTGTTTGCGGCTGTTAAAGGAAGAACTAGCTAAACATTAATGAGTAGTTACTCTTAAATGGGAAGACAGCGCGCTTAGCATAGGCAGGCACAACAAACATGGCGGTAATAGAAACAAAAAACCTCACTTACACTTACCCAAACGGGACGAAGCCATCAATCAGCGACGTTTCCATAAAAGTGGAAAAAGGCGAATTCGTCCTAATCACAGGACCAAGCGGCTGCGGAAAAACAACCCTGTGCCGATGCTTCAACGGGCTAATCCCGCATTTTTATCAAGGCGAACTGAAAGGCGAAATCACCGTCGCCGAGATGGACGCAGCCAAACACCCCACGTACGAAATGGCAAAGCATGTGGGCTTGGTTTTTCAAAACCCAGAAAACCAGCTTTTCGCCTTATCCATCGAGAAAGACGTAGCATTCGGGCTGGAAAACTTGGGCTTCCCCAGACAAGAAATGCAGAAAAGAGTAGAGTGGGCGTTGAACCTCACGGGAATTTACGACCTGCGAGAAAGGTCACCGCATGAAGTGTCAGGAGGCCAACAACAACGCGTCGCCATAGCAGCTGTCCTCGCCATGCAGCCTGAAATAATAGTATTGGATGAACCAACATCCTTCCTTGACCCGTTAAGCGCAGAAAAAATATTCGAAGTAATCTATGAGCTTAACAGGAAACTCGGAATAACCGTTGTGCTTGTGGAGCACAGGCTGGATTTAACCGCAAAATACGCTAACCACATAATAGTTATGGACGAAGGAAGAGTTTGTTTCGACGGCGAACCCCGCGAAGTCCTAAGCAGAGACGAATCTCGCCTCATAGGCATTGGAATCCCCAAGGCAACGCTGCTTTATCAGATGCTCAGAAGAGACGGAATGAACCTAAGCAACGTTACGCCGCTATCCTCGGAAGAACTAGCTACACTGCTGCTGGAGGAGTTGAAACCTGCATGATTGAAATTGAAGAAGTCAGCTTCGTCTACCCGAGCGGCGTAGAAGCCCTGAGAAACGTCTCATTAACCGTCAAGGACGGCGAATTCGTAGCCATAATGGGACAAAACGGCGCGGGAAAAACAACACTAGTCAAACACTTCAACGGACTGCTGAAACCCACAAAAGGGGCAATCCGCGTAGACGGAGTTGAAACTACAAAAACAAGCGTTGCAGCCATGGCCAGAAAAGTAGGTTTTGTTTTTCAAAACCCTGACCACCAGCTTTTCAGCGAAACCGTTGAAGAAGAAATAGCCTTCGCACTGAAAAACTTCGGGTTCGAAAAAGAAGCCATAGAAAACCGAATCGGTTGGGCCTTGAACCTTCTAGGCTTAACACAGTACAGGAAAACCTCGCCTTTCATGCTCAGCGGCGGCGAAAGAAAACGCGTAGCCTTAGCCTCCGTCCTCGCATGGGACCCAGAAATACTAATTTTGGATGAGCCAACAATAGGTCAAGATTATCAGCAGAAAGAGAAACTGCGTCAGTTCATTATCCAAATGCAGACTCAAGGAAAAACAGTCGTTATAGTCACTCATGATGTGGAATTTGTGGCTGAGTGCAACCCCCGAGTCGTATTGATGAAGGAAGGAAGAATTGTCGCTGATGGAGA
>CAYGYB010000256.1:0-2591 GCA_964354015.1 uncultured Candidatus Bathyarchaeia archaeon | reverse complement strand
TAGAAATACAATGCAGAAACCTATAGAGGGTCTATCCGCAAAGCTTCTTTCTGAACTATATAAAGCGCCTTTATATAAGGGGGCCATAGTTTTTTCCGAGCACTAGTTCTGCAATAAGGCAGTTTGCGCTAGAAAAGCACAGTTTGTAACCAACAGTTACTAAATGTTGTCAATTTGTTTTCACAAGAGTTCAGCTGTACTCTCTGAACGTGTAGTTGCATTTTGTGCAGCGCAGAAACTGAGTTGAAGATTCATCAGCGCCCCTCGTCTGCACCTGCCACACATAAGCCACATTGTTCCCGCATTTCGGGCATTCAATTCTAACGGTTGGCAACGTCCGCAGCTTCTGCTCCTCTTTGCCTATTACAGCCACAAGCTGCTGCGGATTATGCTGAATGACCTTAGCAACTTTAGGCTCGACTTTTCTGCTTGATTCCTGCTTCTTGTACCCGCATTTCGGGCAAGCAAGCACCAACGAGGCTTCTTTGCCAGACTTGGATTTTTTAGGTTCAAGACGAGAACCACATTTCGGACAGAATTCCATAACCCGTTACTCCGTTATTCGTGCTGTTCTCCCTTTGCATGGTCGCTTTTAAACTTTTTCCAATTCAGCCTATTTGGAGCTTACCCCAGAAGCGATAAGATGCGCAACACGCAAAGCCTCAGGAACATTACTCCGTGTCGAAGTCAACCGCAGAACTTTCCGAGCATCCTCCGCAGAAATCCCAGCAACATGCACATAAATTCGCTCCTTCGCACGCCTAGTAGCCACCTCCACAAGGTCTCCAGCGTTAAGAACCGCACTCCAACGCTCTTCACATTTAGGCAAGTGCTTAAGCGCCGCGCGAATTTCAGCCAAATTCGGCTTTTCACGCGTCACAGCAATGACAGGAAGCCCTGTCTCCGCATGCAGCGCTTTGATGTTCACCACGTTGAAACCAGCGAAAGTTATCCCGTTCAACATTATCACGCGCAATTGTCTGTAGTGCGGTGAATTAGTTATCATGGAAGTTATCTTTTCAGTAGCATCGAAGCCATCCACTGCGATGTTGGTGTGCATGACGCCGTCAAGCCAGTAACCGCCTCTGAAAACAACGCCGACAACAGGCACCCAAGCTTCAACATGCGGGGTGAATACGCCGTCGTCGACTCCTAAGACACGGATTTCAGGCTTAACCACGCGAAAGTTCTTGTGGCTCAAAACAGTTCCTCAATAACTTAAGCCTAAGTATGCTGAAAAGTATTATAAAGTTAACGAAAAACAAAGAAACCGTGTAGAAGACGCTAATTCGCTAGAGATTGATTCCAGAAACGTGTGAAAACTCGGAGAAGCCGCCGTTTTTAAGCTTTGAGTGCTTTTTCCAGTTCCTTGCTGAAAGCTTCGTTGGCTTCGCGGGCTTTTTCAGCTGCCCTCTTCAAGGCATCTTCAGGTTTTGCAGCGCCTTTCATCCTCACGTAGATTACAGGGTTCGATACTAAGGGATGAGGTATATCGTAACCAGCCATATCCACACTTTTATCTTCCAAGAGCTTTTTTTGCAGCAGGTTACAGAGACCGTGACCTGTGCCTTCAATTTCAATTTTCAGTTCGTTCGCCGTTTTCTTTAACACGCTAATTTTCACTTTGAGCGCTCCCTTTCAGTCATATTTCCTCTTGCCCATAATCCACTGCAGTTTTACGGTTTTCAACGTTCTTACATTTAGTACACTGCATCTCATATTGCTTCTGCTCAAGCAATTGCCCACAGCGAGAACAAAACGCGTAAATTACTCCTAAACCTTTATCGTTAGTGGATAAGTGATAAATTTGGTTCTTTTCACTTATGACCTTAGCTCGCAGGATGTCGCCTGTTTTGCACACGTCATTCATGGAATCAACGTACCGTTCCTGCACATCAGAAATGTGGAGGATGCCTGTGAAAACACCTGAGAGCTTCTTAGAACCTATTTTGAAGATTCGCACCAAAACATTGTCGGATTGAGCGTTGCCAACTTGCCCCACAACTATGCCTGAAACTTTTGGAACGACAGCGCCGTTGATTAACGGGTAAACAGAAACGCGTTTGTGCAGTAAATCCATCAGCGCGCGACCAACAATCTTGGAGTAGATGACGCCATCTTTCACGTATGTTCCAGAATCAGGAAGGAACTCCTCGATTACCCCCAAGCGTTCGCCGGGTAACACTACGTTGCCGCTTTTTTGTTCAGACATTTCAGATTCATCCAATTTCCGTTTTGCCGTGAAATACAAGTGATATGGAATAGGTATATCTGTAAGTTTCTACGCTGCTCAATAAACCTTTTGTTTGGATAAGGGTAAGTTGCTTTGGGGCATTGTGGCGGGTGGTGAGTTTGTGTTTGTTTGATTTTTTTCTTACTGAAGGCTGTGAAAAACAAATTGACAACTTTTAGTAACTTTTAGTTATTTTTTCTTCTTATTACGTAAAGGTCGATGATGATTTCGCTTCTTGCTTTAGTGTGGAAATCAAACATGCGCGGAATAACCAGAAGCATCGCGTAAACCGCTTCGATTCTTCCGCCATGCGCCTCCACAAACCGCGCAATAAACGGCGAAGCCTCAACTTGCAGCA
>CAYGYB010000255.1:0-2592 GCA_964354015.1 uncultured Candidatus Bathyarchaeia archaeon | reverse complement strand
AGAGCAATAATGCACACTCACTGGGTATTGTTCTGCCACTTGAACTGTTTCATCTGAGCTACCGTTGTCAACCACAAGAACCTCATATGATTGTTTCGGAAAATTATTCGAAAAAATAGAAGAAAGAGTGATTGAAATGGTTGATGCACTGTTTAATGCAGGGATTATTACTGAAAGCATTTTTGCCCATACTCCCCGTAAATTTCAAAAATGCTTCTCACAATATAACGGTGTGCAGCTTAGTGTTTCCTATTTACGGTTTGTTGTTTGCTAAAAGATGAGCCTTTGCCTGATGATAACTTACTAACTCGCATAAGCCCTTATCAATCGAAACTTTAGGTTTGAATCCCAAAATTTTGTTGGCCTTGCTTACGTCAGCAACACTATGTCGTATTTCAAAAGCCCTTGGAGCTTCATGAGTTGGCGCAAGTCCATTTTTGCCCATAATTTTTTGAATTTTTTTGAGGAGCCTGTTTATGGTCAAAGCTGAACCCGATGCAATATTAAAAATTTCTCCGGCACAATTCTTTTCAATGGCAAGTACGTTGGCATCAACGACATCCCTGACATCTATGAAATCCCGCGTTTGCTTGCCGTCTCCATAAATAACAGGCGCTCTATTTCGAATTAGATGATCTATGAAGGCCAGTATTACCGCCGCATACGGTCCGTTGGTTTGTTTTGGACCATAAACGTTAAAGTACCTTAAACAAACCGTCTCTAGACCATAATTTTTGTAATAGGTTTCTGTATAGAGCTCTGCAGCAAGTTTAGAAATCGAGTAAGGCGAATCGGGATGTGGCGTGGCTCCTTCCTTAATTGGAACAATTTGTTGCTGTCCATAAATGGCAGCTGAAGTTGATAGTATAAACCGCTTCACATTGGAATTCAATGATGCCTCCAAGAGATTCAATGTTCCATTGACGTTGACCTCATTTGTAATTAAAGGATTGTTAATGGATTGCACAACGCTAACGAAGGCGGCTGCATGGAGCACAACCTCGACATCCTTTACGGCTTCCTTCACAGTCTCCCTTTTTCGAATATCGCCTTTGATGAAACAAAAATTACTCTTGCCGATGTGAGATTGGATGTTATCCAACCGACCAGTGCTAAGGTCATCAATAACCTTTACTTCTGAACCATTTCTCAAAAGCCTGTCCACGAGGTGACTTCCTATGAAACCTGCGCCTCCCGTTACCAGAAAACGCGTATATTTGGATTTCATCCACTCACTCTTTAAATTCCTTAGGTTATGTGTAATGGCGATTCTTTCGAGCGCATTCAATATAATCGTATACGAGTACTTCTTAAACTTGGCTCAAAATTGTAGATAAGAATGCAACAGTTTTTTCTATGTCTTCAGTTGAATGTGTGCTGGAGATGAAACAGGTTTCGAATTGTGATGGAGGAACGAAAACGCCTTTCTCCAGCAACTTCGTGTGGTATCTCATGAATTTGTCGGTATCTGAGGTTTTTACTGTTTTGTAATCGTATACGCTGTTCTCTGTGAAAAACACTTGAAACATAGACGCTAAATGATTTATCTGCAGTTTCAAGCCAGACTCGCGTATTGCCTGTTCTATCGGTTTTACGATTGCTCTACATTTGCGTTCCATTTCGGAATAGAATGCTTCTCCACTGGCACGCAAGAAATTCAGAGTAGCCAGTCCCGCTGTGACGCTTACGGGATTTCCGCTGTACGTCCCTGCCTGATAAACTTTGCCAGAAGGCGCAATCGTTTTCATAATCTCTTCTTTTCCCGCAAAAGCTGCCATCGGGAAACCACCGCCTAGTATTTTCCCAAGAGTTGTCATGTCAGGCGTTATGCCGTAGTACTCTTGAGCTCCTCCGAGCGCCAATCTAAACCCAGTGATAATTTCATCAAAAATCAAGACTATGTCATAATTTTCAGTTAATTCCCTAAGAGTTTTTAAGAATCCTTCTCTTGGCAAGACTACGCCTAAATTTCCAATAACAGGTTCAACAACTACAGTAGCCAAATCCTCTTTGTTCTCCTTAACTGCCTCTTCAAATTTCTCTACATCATTAAACGGCACTACAATCGTATTTCTAGTCGTTTCTTCTGGAATCCCAAGAGAAGTGGGCATACCGAAAGTGGTTGCGCCTGAACCCGCCTTTACCAACACGCCATCGTGAGCCCCGTGGTAGCAACCTTCGAACTTTATGATTTTTTTCTTTCCTGTAAACCCTCGTGCTGCTCTTATGGCGCTCATTGTAGCTTCTCCGCCAGTGCTGACTAAGCGAACCATTTCAGCGGAAGGAACAATCTCGCATATCAGCTCTGCAAGTTCTACTTCTTGTTCTGTTGGGGTTCCATACAATGACCCGTTTCTCAGTTGCTCTTTAACAGCTTCAACGATTTTAGGATGCGCGTGACCTAAGATTAGCGGTCCATAACCTAAACAGTAATCTATGTACTCTTTGCCGTCAACATCGAATATGCGTGAACCTTTAGCGTGTTCAGTGAAGAAAGGATAAGGCTGAAACGCTCTAACAGGACTGTTTACGCCGCCGGGAATTAGTTTTTTTGCTTTCTCAAACAACTCTTCAGACTTAGTCAATCCTTCT
>CAYGYB010000254.1:0-2597 GCA_964354015.1 uncultured Candidatus Bathyarchaeia archaeon | reverse complement strand
GCCCGGTTGTTCCGCCGACAATCGGGTAATTCATCATCTGTGCCGCAAAGAATAGTGCAGTCAGCACACCCATGATGGGTACTTGGCGCTCGTCTAGTTTGTCTTTGATTTTCATGAAGGAAATTATCCAGAAAAGGAAGGTTATTATGAAAGTTACAATAGAAATTTCCGAGCTTATGAAGCCATCGGGAATGTGCATTTTTCTTTCTCCTTGTTCCAGCAGTTTTTCGGTAACACTTTTTAGGTTGTTAGTGTTACTGCTATTAAAGTCTTTCCACTCACTTATGGATTTTCCTTAATCCAATTTTGCAATTAGAAAAACCAGTGAAAAAATTGAAAAACGCCGAGTTATGCGCTGTCTCTGAATTTGGCAGCGCGGTTAGCAATTAACGTAGCCACTGCACCAGCAGCTACGCCACCATCGATGTTAACAACAGCCGAACCCAATGAACAGGACTGAAGCATAGCCATCAGCGTGCTTACGCCTTTCTCTCCGAAGCCATAACTATTCGAGGTTGGAACTGCAACTACGGGCACATCAACCATGCCTGCCACCACTGAGCATAATGCGCCTTCTCTGCCTGCGACTACTATGATAACGTCAACATCTTTCATTATCAACTCTTTCAGGGGCTGCATTACCCTGTGGATTCCAGCTACGCCCAAATCATATGCAGCAAAAACTGTGCAGCCCATCTCTTCAGCGATTACCTTTGCTTCTTCAGCCACAGGAATATCAGAGGTTCCAGCAGTTAAAAGCCCGATTTTTCCGCCAGTAGGTTTTATGGCGAAAGTTTTCTTTTTTATAACAATCATGCGGGCTTTATCGTAAACTTGCAGAACAGCCTCTTTCGGAGCGGCTTTCTTGATGGCGCGCATCTGTTTCTCGCCGCATCGGCTTACTATTACCCTGCCGTTCTCTGACAGCATCCTAAGCGATATGCCCACAAGGTCAGCTGTTGCTTTCCCCTCAGCAAGAATTATTTCAGGTATGCCCTTTCTGCATTCCCTGTTAGCATCAATTCTCGCCATGTTTTCCACTTCCGCTACCGCAAGCAGTTTCACTAGTTTTTCAGCTTCAGCAACCACTATCTCATTCTTCGCAAGCTTCTCAAGTATCTCTTTTAAAGTGTACATTTCCAACTCAATTTCTGAACACCACAAGTAATATATCATTTGCGCTTGCTTGTTACTATCAAACCATCATGCGGGCATAGGTAATGTCAAAATTTGACAAAATACTTGTTATCGATTGCCAAATTGCCGGAATTTCCGGAGACATGTTCCTAGGCGCGCTAATAGATGTGGGTGCCGATGTCAATAAGGTTGTTTCTGCTATAAAGTCTCTGGAAAATCAGGCGTACGGCTACAAAAACGTAAAAATCAACGTCCAACAGGTTCTGCAAAAAGAGTTCAAAGCCACCAAAATCGACGTCACGGCTGAGAGCACCTCCAGAAAAAACGGCAGCAAACTCGTAGAAATCATTGAAAAAAACGCAAAAACCCTGAAGTTTTCTGCTAAGGCACAGCAGTTCGCTTCAAATGTTATCCGTACTCTGGTGGGTTCCGAGGCAAAGCTTCACGGAAAAGCTCTATCCAATGCTCACCTGCATGAAGTAGGACTTGTTGACACGCCAGCAGAAATCATCGGCGCCGCAGTTGCCATGGAAGACCTCGGGCTATTCAATGCTGAAATATATGCAACGCCTGTTTCGGTTGGTGGCGGCTTATTCAAGTTTTCACACGGCACAGTATCCAGCCCAGCACCCGCAACCTTAGAGATATTTAGATCTAAGAATTTTCCAATAAAAGGAGGACCAGTTGAATCAGAACTGACTACGCCGACAGGAGCAGCTATTCTAGTTAACTTGGCAAATGAAGTTAGCTGTTTCTACCCAGAAATGACCCCGCTAAAGATAGGCTACGGAGCAGGAAACAAGAATTTCAAGGAAATGCCTAATGTGCTGCGGCTTACAGTAGGCGAACCCTTAGAAAAGTGGCTGCTAAAAGATGAAATCGCCATTTTAGAAACAAACCTCGACGACGTAACAGGCGAAATCATCGGAAATTCACTTGATAAACTACTGCACGAAGGCGCAAAAGACGTAAGCATTATTCCAATGTTTACAAAAAAGAACAGGCCCGGCCAGATTCTCAAAATAGTAGCAGACCGAAAAGACGTCAAGCGCCTTTCGCGGGTAGTGATGGAAGAAACAGGCACGTTGGGCGTTAGAGTGTACCCATGCGAGAGACACATAATTAACCGTGAACTAATTTCCGTAGATGTGCTCATAGACGACGTAAAGGAACACGTAAAAGTGAAAATTGCCAAAGACAGAAACGGCAAAGTCCTCCGCATTAAGCCTGAATACGAAGACGCTAAACGCCTATCGGATAAAACAGGCAAACCTCTGAGAGAAATTAATGAGATAGTTACCTTGAGAGCCCGCGAATTTTTCTTGAAAAGGTAATTCGCATGAAAAACCTAGACGCGAAATACGAAGCGTTGAAACGCTTCATCGAAGAAAAAGGAAAAGACGGTGTAGTAATAGCCTTTTCCGGAGGAGTCGACAGCACAACCTTAGCTGCAGTCAGCC
>CAYGYB010000253.1:0-2611 GCA_964354015.1 uncultured Candidatus Bathyarchaeia archaeon | reverse complement strand
TAGAAATCACAGGCACACCAGACAAAATAGAAGCCTTCCTCAACCTCATGAAAACCTACGGCATAGTGGAACTCGCCCGAACAGGCTTAACCGCGCTATCACGCGGCATAAAATCAATCAAAATCGACGAGTAAACCTCGCCCAAACCCAACACCCCCCTTATTAAAAAAACCGTAACCAAGCAAAAGGAAAAAGAAAAATGAACATAACAGAAAAAATCCTAGCCCACGCATCAGGCAAAAAAACGGTGCAACCAGACGAAATAGTAGACGCCAACGTAGACATGGTTATGGTTCATGATTTAACCGGACCATTAGCCATCGAAGCCTTCAAACGCTTAGGCGTCAACCACGTCTGGAACAACAAAAAAATAGTCATAATCCTAGACCACCAAGTACCCGCCGAATCCGTCAAAGCAGCAGAACTCCACAAAATGCTGCGCAAATTCGCCAAAGAACAAAAAATACGCCTATATGATGTGGGCAAAGGCGGCATATGCCACCAAGTAATGCCCGAAAAAGGCCACGTCACACCCGGCGCGCTAATAGTTGGCGCTGACTCGCACACCTGCACGTACGGCGCATTCGGCGCTTTCGCCACAGGCATAGGCTCCACAGAAGCAGCAGCAGTGTTCGCCACAGGCAAAATATGGCTAAAAGTGCCTGAAGCCAGCAAAATAAACGTGAACGGGCAATTCCGAAAATACGTCACGTCTAAAGACTTAATCCTAGCCATTATTGGCAGGGTAGGCGCTGGCGGAGCCATATACAAAAGCGTCGAGTTCACAGGCTCAACGATACGCGGCATGAGCATGGCGGGAAGGATGACGCTGTGCAACATGACGGTGGAGATGGGCGCCAAAAACGGCATCATAGCGCCCGATGCAATTACCAGCAAGTTTCTAGAAGGCAGAGTAGCGCAGCCTTTGCCAGCGTTTGATACGTTGCAGAGCGATGCAGACGCCGCTTACGCGAAGACAATAGAGTTTGATGTTGCAGGCTTAGAGCCGCAAGTTGCTTGCCCCTCGTCAGTGGACAACGTGAAACCCGCCTCCGAGTTAAGCGGCACAACGGTTGACCAAGCGTTCATCGGCTCATGCACTAACGGGCGAATTGAGGACTTGCGGTTAGCCGCGCAGATACTGAAGGGCAAACGAGTCAAAGACGGCGTGAGAGCATTAGTGATTCCCGCTTCGCAAGAAGTTTACACCCAAGCGTTAAGGGAAGGCTTGATAGAAGTTTTCACGGATGCAGGCGCCATAGTATGCGGTTCAGCATGCGGCCCATGCCTAGGCGGACACATAGGCTTGTTAGCTTCAGGCGAAACGTGCGTAAGCACTTCAAACCGCAACTTCATCGGCAGAATGGGCAGCACTGAAGCTAAGGTTTACTTAGCGTCGCCTGCCACGGTAGCCGCTTCAGCAGTAACAGGCAGGATAACGGATCCGCGGGAACTGGAGGCTTAGGAAGCATGAAAGTGAAGGGAGCTGTAATAAAATTCGGGGACAATGTGGATACAGACGTTATTCTGCCCGGCAAATACTTAGTGCTGACCGACCCGAAAGAGTTAGCTAAGCACGCCATGGCTGGGTTGGACGAGGCTTTTCCTGAAAAAGCCCGGAAAGGCGTGGTTGTGGTCGGCGGCAAAAACTTTGGTTGCGGCTCCAGCAGGGAACAGGCGCCTTTAGCGTTAAAGTACGCGGGCGTCCAATGCGTGCTGGCTGAGTCTTTTGCGCGCATTTTCTTCCGAAACGCCATCAACATCGGCTTACCCGCAATCGAAACTAAAGGGATATCCGCTGCTGTGGATGAGGGTGATGTGTTGGAAGTAGATTTTGAAGCGGGTAAAGTGCAGAACGTTTCGAAAAAGAAAAGTCTGCAAGCGAACAAGCTTCCACCGTTCATCGTTAAAATACTATCAGATGGAGGATTAATTGAGAATTTACGAAGGAGAATGAAGAAGAAATGACAGAGTACAAAATATCCGTGATTGAGGGAGATGGAATAGGCCCAGAATTGACAGAGGCAACTCTGAAAGTGCTGAAGGCAGCGCAAGCCAAATTCGGATTGAAACTGAAACTGGTTGAGGCGGAAGCTGGCGACACATGCGCCCAGCGCAGAGGCGTGCCTTTGCCTGAGGACAGCGTGGAAAAAATCAAAGCTTCACACGCGTGCTTGAAAGGTCCTGTTGGGGAAACTGCTGCGGACGTTATTGTGAAGCTTAGGTTGATGTTTGACCTTTACGCGAATCTGCGACCGCTGAAGGCTTATCCAGCGGCAGCTGTGGCGCGACCAGACATAGACATGTACTTTGTGCGAGAGAACACAGAGGACGTTTACAAGGGCTTGGAATTCACTATAGGCGATGATGTTACTGTCTGCATGAGAGTTATCACGCGCAAGAACTGCGAGCGCATAGCGAAAAAAGCCTTTGAGACGGCGCGGTTACGCAACGGAAAAAAGAAAGTCACCGCAATCCACAAAGCCAACGTCATGCGCGTAACCGACGGCTTATTCGCAAGCGTCTGCAGAGAAGTCTCCAAACAGTACCCAGACATAGCGTTTAACGAGTTGTACGTGGATGCGGCAAGCATGCGCCTGATAAAGGAGCC
>CAYGYB010000252.1:0-2614 GCA_964354015.1 uncultured Candidatus Bathyarchaeia archaeon | reverse complement strand
AGACTTAAGCAAGGCTAAATGCGAAATTAAAGTCTGCTGCTTCAGGGAAAAGAAACTAGAAACTTGCGCTGACTGCACAGATTACCCTTGCAAGGTAATATTGGAGTTTTGGGGCAAGAACGGCTGGAAGTACAAGCAGTACAAGAAGCAACTGGAATTCATAAGACAACACGGCTACGAAGAGTTCCTAAAGCGAGCTGATACATGGAAAGGACCACGTGGAAAACTGGAAAGCTGAACTAGCGCGTAGAAAAAACTATAGCCCCCTTATTTAAAGTCACTTTATATAGAAAAGCGGGTCTAAACGACTTACTCTTGAGGGTATATAGATTTTGTCGTTCTAAACGCATTGCCATATGGTTAAAATAAAGAAATGCCCAAGTTGCTTATAAAATTGTTTTAGCGTGCTAGCGGCTAGTTCGCAGAGGGTTTACCGCAAAACTTTTACTTAAACGATTTAAATATAATAGGGAGGCGACGCTGTTGCGTAAAAAACTGCTTCTCTCTGGCGTGGTTCTTTCTGTTATGTTTTTCTTTGCTCCTATGATTGATGCAGCTTCGATACGGAGCAGAACACGCGCGATTTGCAGACCAGTTATCAAGTTAGGTGGTGTTAAATAAATGGGCGAAAAGAAAGTTGTTATGCGAACAAGCACTATCATATTGGGCTCAATATTCATCCTTCTTAGTGTAGGCATTGTCGTGGCAGCAGCCCATTATGCAGATGTGGTTAACGACCAATATTATTGGTTTGTGTCTAATTTTAACGGTTATGGTTCAAGTTACAGCTTTACTGCCTCGGAAAATAAATCATTAGTTGGGAAGGCTTCGAATTGGAGTAGTATAATCGGATACGGATACGATGATGTCGCTAAGTCGCTGGTCATTACGTCTGATGGAGGATATGCAATAGCTGGCGCCACAACCTCGTTTGGTAATGGTAATTACGAGTTTTGGTTGGTGAAGACCGATTCTAAAGGTGTTATGGAGTGGAATAGAGTGTACGGAATAGGCGGCGCTAGCGCGTTGGTTGCAGCTTCTGACGGAGGATACGCAGTAGTTGGGGGCACAAGGCAATTTGGTTGGGGGACGAATGATTTTTCGCTAGTGAAGACTGACGTGCATGGGAACATGGAGTGGAGCAAAACGTACGGCGGAGGCGACGCTGACGCGCTGGTTGCGACGTCCGATGGTGGATATGCACTGGCAGGCCAAGGTTTGTTGATTAAGACTGACGCTTTGGGGAACATGCAGTGGAACAAAACCTACGAGGGAAGTATTCGGTCGTTGATTGCAACGTCAGATGGAGGATACGCACTAGCAGGGCGCACAAACTCGTTTGGTGGTGGCGGCTACGATGCATGGTTGGTTAAGACTGATTCAAATGGTGTTATGGAGTGGAGCAGAACTTACGGAGGAACAGGAAATGACTATGCTGAATCGTTGGTTGCTGCGTCTGATGGTGGATATGCATTAGCAGGTATGTGGAACGGGAATGATAATAACCCTCATGTTTGGTTAGCGAAGACAGACTCAATTGGGAACTTGCAATGGAACAGAACATATGAAGAACCAGAAGGTAACTGGGATAGCTCGTTGGCTGCCACTTCCGATGGAGGGTACGCCCTAGCAAGCGGCTCTTTGTTGGTGAAGACTGATGCGCATGGGAATAAGGAGTGGAACAGAACATATGGTGGAACAGGAAATGCTTATGCATTGGTTGCTGCGCCTGATGGTGGATATGCATTAGCAGGCGACATATGGTCATATGAGGGTACAAGCTTTGGAAGCCATGATCTCTGGATATTGAAGACTACGGAAACGGGTGAAACGAGCAGTGTACCAGAATATTCTTCATGGCTTATTCCCGCATTAGTGCTGACGGCAACTGCATTCATCATAACCAACAAAAAACGGCTACCCCACAAACACTCACAAGAGCCCTAACTTCTACAAGCCTGACTATCCAGCATTTTATCCCCTTTATATAGTTCTGAAAGAAGCTTTGCGGACCTACCCTCTATAGGTTTCTGCAATGAGTTTCTATTAGGCTCCAAATAGGTTCGCGTTTTCAACATGCTTTTGGTTGCGAAAACAGCCACTGACAGCTAAAACTTGTGAATAAACGGCAAAAGCTGCTGGGCGTTCTCGAATTTCTCGGAAAGCGGCAAATCCAAGTAAGCGCCATGCCCGTTGAAGTATGGTGCGCCCTTCCGAGAAAACAAAGTCAAAACCTTTCCATCGTGATTAATTTTGAAGCCTTCTTCGCAGGGTTCATGTCCCCTTATCAAAACTTTAACGTTCAATTTTGCCAGCACTTTTTCTGTAATATTTTTACCGAAGAGTCTTCCAGCGCCTCTAGGCGACGGATAAACATCCTGAACCGTGTCGTCTGGGTCGCTCCATAGCAAATCCTCCAAAAATTCTTGCTCAGGATGAGCCAAATGCGCATGCGCAAAGTCTTGGATGCCGGCGATGTTTGGTGGCAAGCCGCCGTGAACCATCAAGTAACGCTCCTCCACAAGCACAGCATTATAGAGATAATTCCATAACTCGCGAGTTTTAGCGTACGCAACCGCCCACTTATCCTTGAATCTTTGCTGAAACTGCAGTG
>CAYGYB010000251.1:0-2636 GCA_964354015.1 uncultured Candidatus Bathyarchaeia archaeon | reverse complement strand
GTCAGCGCAGACGCAGAAATAACCAGCCGCGTCTAGTGCCCCGCGCCACAGTTCGAGCACCTATCCAAAGACTCATCACAGTCTCCGTTTGTTAGAGTCAAGTCGGTTACGCCTGAACTGTTGGGTAGGGCGCTTTATTCAGGAAACGTCTATCTTTATTGGGTGCACTCTGAAAAGAGTGCTTAAGAAGCGTTTAAGGTCTTCTGAAAGCACACGTCATCCTGAACTGCTGGTTGTTGTTGGATTAAATTTTAATCCCAACACCCAACCCAACCCCGTCTTACTAACGTGCAATTATCATCATAGGCGCCATGCGATTTCAACTTGCAAAGCCAAGTTTCTTGAGCTAGATGATAACAGTATTAATTTTATGCTTACCGAAACTTAACTGATTGGGGTTACTTGCGATATTTAGGACGTTTGGATTCTCTTAACCAAAATTGAGAGTCATCAGCCATTATAATCTGAATTTCAACGACATTTCTCGGATTTGTTATTGCTGCGCGGAATTTCGGAGATAAATCAGGGTTTCTCAGAAATGCCATTCTGGACTCCTCCAAATCATCTGCAATACGCTCAATTCTTTTGTTGGCGTAGCTGCGGTACTTTACGCTTTTTCCTTCAACGATAGCTTTATCGAAATCCTCCTTACTGCACTGTATTAGTTTGGTGCCATCTCGGATGAACCAGTATGGAGAAGTTGGAGAAGTCTTGGGCATAATAATCTGTTAGCAATATCGTTCAGGTGAGACTTAATTAACATTTTCGTTGCCAATAGAAAGCAGCGCCTCAGAATTAGATTTAAGGCAAATCATCTCGGGAACTGAAATCCCGCTCAGACTGACGTGTTTATCATCATAGGCACTTCAAACCGACATCCCAATATATCAAGAATTAATTCACACAGTAGTTTCTACTACCATTTCATCTTATTGCAGGAAGGATGATAAAAGTTTTCCAATGCGCCTAACTCACTTCTAAAAAATTTTTGACAAAAAACTATATTGAGACAAAAAAGAGAAAAGGTCAAGGTTAACTTGCACAGTGCGAGAGCAAATACCTCGCTTCGAACCCTTGGATGAACTCAACTATTCGCCTCCGTTTTCTCCTTCTTCAGTTATGCAGCCTTGGCAACACTTCTGGTGGTTACATTTATCAGGGCAATCTTCGGAGAGTTCAATTGGGCACGTAGTCAGGCAATTGCACTTAGACTTATCTGTGGGACATGTAAACGTTTGTTCTTTATTCATCAGCCATCAAACTACCATTAGCTTGCTTTCGTAAGTTAGCACAGCACCTTTAAGGCTTCAGGTCTTTTTTCCAGAATAAGCAAACTTCAAGCTGAAGAAGAATAAGTCAGAGCGTTGCGTCTCGCATCCTCAGCGTGGCTGTTGAATCTGAATCTTTGCCATGCTATGCTCATCTTGTCCACATATAAAGTGCATTCCCTTGCATAGTCTTGGTGTTGAACTCTATGTTGCTGCAAACCATGGCAAAAAAGATAAATATTCACATTAAATACCCTCATTTAAGAAAAGCAGTTTCAAGTGGTTACTGTTATGAAAATGAGAATGATAAAACTTCGTCCTGAATTCCTAGTGAAAATACTCCAAGGAAAGACAAATTCTTTTGCTTCCAACCTCCCAGACGATACTGAACTTTTAGACGTAAAATACGACTTGTTTTCCAATCAAGTACTCGCAATTATAAGAAGCGACAAATTTGAAGACATTGCAGAATCATGCCCAATCCAAGAATTCGACGTTATTTACGGGCCAGAATTCAGCGTAATCTATAAGCCGAGCTTAAGAGAATCTCCGCCCGCGGAAGGCTCAAAAAATCAACCTCAGCGCACGATAAGCTCCAAACCTGAAATTCAGCCTATGCGAGAATTGCGGATTCAATCACGCCAAGACACAAGCGAAGTAGAAAAAGAATTCAGCTCAGAGCAACGCAAGTTGCTAAGTTTCACAGTAAAAGACGAATACATCATAGTGAAATCAACCCAATTCTTGAAGGCTGAATGGGAGGACATTAATGATGTCGTTGGAAGTTTAGGAGGCAAATGGGTGAAAGGCGAAGTTGGCAGTTATTGGGCAATTCCGCGTCAACTGAGGTAATTAACAATTTTGACCTCGGTTTCGTCTTAGGCGAACTCGGGCAATGTCCTAACAAATAGCGCTTTTTCAAGAATGATGTGGACTCGGGGGACTTGAACCTCCAGTCAGGTGGAGATGTCCCCCGCACAATCCCCTTTTTTGACTAAATTTTAATCCAACCAACCAACACTTCAGCATGACTAATGGAAAAAGAGGCAGCTACTCAGGTGTATACACGATTCAGAGCATATACAGTAGTAAATATCAAGTCAATATAGGGTATAATCGGAATCGAGTATACGCTTGATATATTGTTGAATCAGAAGGCTGATTGATAAAGGCTAAAGCCTGTAGCTTTTTGTCTACGGTGTTAAATTGATTTGCCCAAACTGCAAAAATGAAGTCTTTGCCAACTTGGAAAATGGGTCTTCGCAATGCACTCGCTGTGGTTGGATAGCACAACCAAATAAATTACCTGTTCAGGATTAAAATTTAATCCAACCAACATGCACAGAAAAGTGCGAATGGTACTTCAAA
>CAYGYB010000250.1:0-2644 GCA_964354015.1 uncultured Candidatus Bathyarchaeia archaeon | reverse complement strand
CTTTCTCTTTTACGCCTTCAAAAATCGTTTCCTTTCCTACACTAATTGCGGTCACTTTCGTCAGAAGATCAACGTTTTCGTTCAAAATTGAGTTGCTTTATTAATTCTTTGCTTTCTTGGCTCAATTTTGGCGCCTTTATAACAATAATAAAGAGGTTTTAGTATAAATAATTTGAGTATTTGAAATTAATTTGTCACACCTTCTCCTGCGTTCTAGCGCCTGAGATTAAGTATCTTAACATTAATGGTAGTTTTCTCTACCATATGGTAGAAATTACGATCATATAGTTACTGTGTTTGGTTTAGTAGTTGGTGTTGTTGGGTTTTTGTTCCTTTTATCAAGGTGCCATTTTGCAGTATATTTACTTTAAGTGGTGTGGGAAGATTTGCTTAGCAAAGGGGTCTGATTCATCATATAAGTTTATATGATAGTTTTGGTTAATCTGCAGTAACATAGGTAGTAAGGTGAGACTTATGGCGAACACACGAACCCAAGTTCTTCACGAACCAAAATTGGACACTCTCCTTATGGTTGAGAAAGCTATCATGGACGCTGACGAATATCCGACAAGAACTGAACTCTGGAAGAGTTTACCCAGAAAAATGCAGTACCAAACCTTCAAACGTGCACTGGACTATCTGGAAGCTTCTGGAAAAATCGCCTTCGATAAAAGAAAAATCATCTATACTGGCGTCAACAACCCCAAACTAGAAGCTCTAATGAAAACAAGTGTGAAGTTCTAGTTTAGAACTTTACAACGGCGTCAAACACAATTGAATAACAAAAAAGAGATGAATAGACTCAAACAAGGCGGCTATTCTATATAGATTGCTGGTTGACCCGGCATAGCCAACGCCGCCCTCTGCTTAGGGTCATAGCGCGCCTCATCCTCTTCGCCGTAAACCGTGACCTGTGCGTTAAACCGTTCTTTCAAGAAAGCCGCTGCGTCCTCGATTATTTCCTTCTCGTTGGTAATTTCAATCTGTGCAATGCGTGCCTTTCTGTCACTGGGCAACTTGTTCAACATTTTCAATACTCTTGGAACAAACGTGGCAACCGTCTCCAAATTCTCTTTTAAGGCGCGGTCCTTCGCGAGTTCCTTCATGACCTCGTTGACTTTAACTTCGCCCTGCATCGCTTTCTCGAGAATGCTTCGGTGCACTTTTCGCTTCCAATCGGCAGCCGTGTAATAGCATATCCGCGTAGGAATAATTTTCGTCGCCTTCAAAACGTTCAACGTGTCTTCGATCAGATTGGTTATCAGGTTCTCCCGCTCCTCAGCAAGCACATCCACTTTGCCTTCATCAATCCGCGGCCACTCAGCCGTGGAAATAAAGCCAACTCCACCCATCTTGCTCCACAATTCCTCACACATGTAGGGCGCGAAGGGCGCAAGAAGCCTAAGCCACGTCTCCAACGCTTCACGCAGCGCTTTGGCTTCTGTTTTTCCTTTCCTGTGAACGTACCAGCGGAAATCGTTCCACGTTTCGAACAGCGCGATTTCCAGAGCGGTTCTCGTTTTCAACTCTTCAAGGTTTTCGGTGACCGCCGCGATGCGCTGTTGAAGTTTGCTCAGCAGCCACTTTTCCAAGTGCGTTTTCTCATCGCTTTTCGCCGTGTCAATTATGTTTTTGGCGAAGTTGTATAGGGCTTCCAGCTTACCTTGAATGTCCGCGACGTTCTCGCTTCTCCAGTCAGGGTCGTCCATTCCTTCCGCTCCCAATAGAAGCGCACAGCGCGTGGCGTCAGCACCGTATCGCTCCACTGCGTTCTTCATCGTTACAAAGTTGCCTTTCGACTTGTGCATCTGCTTGCCTTCGATCATGAGCATGCCGTTCACGCCGATGGCTCTGGGCCACTGCTCGGGCGGAAACAGCGCAACATGGTGAAAAATGCAGAAAGTCAAGTGGTTCGGCACGAGTTCTTTTGCTGAGATTCGAAGGTCGAAGGGATACCAGTACAGGAATTCTTTTTGCATTTCCTTTAACGTTTCAGCGTTTACTCCCGCCGTTTTGCTGAGTCCTGCCGCGTCTCCTTTCCCATAAAAAATGTAATCGAAGACTTCCCGCGTAAGCGCTTCAGGCTTTATGCCGTGCTGTCGTATGTGCTTGTTTATGGTGTAAAACGCCATGTAAATGGTGGAGTCGCTGAGGGTTTCGATTATCCAGCCTTTGCCCCACGGCAGCGGCGTCCCGAACCCCGTGGTTCTGGCGCACGCCCACTCCTTCAGCCAATCAATGACAGCGATGAACCACTGAGTGGCAGTTTCAGGGTAGACCTTCATTTTGGCTACTGCTTCTTTGGCTTTCTCCTTCCATTTCGGATCTGAATAATTGAGGAACCACTGGTCTGAGAGGACTTTAACTATGCAGGGCGTCATGCATCGGCAGACCACTGGTTGAGGCAGATCGTACATGCTGTCGGCAAAGCCGAGCTTCTTGAAGTCGCGGATTAGTATTTCTTTGGCTTCTCTCACAGTTTTTCCAGCGTACGGTCCGCAGTTTTGTTTGAGGGTTCCACCGTGGAATTCCTTCTTGTACAAGATTTTCGTGGCTTCATCCGCCTTAGGGTCATGCTGACCTTTTACGCCCATCCGCTCGACAAGTTCTACCGCAGGGTACTCACCGAAATCCTCAACCTTAA
>CAYGYB010000249.1:0-2657 GCA_964354015.1 uncultured Candidatus Bathyarchaeia archaeon | reverse complement strand
GAAACAAACGTGGAAATAAAAACAGGAAAAACACCACGGAAAGAAAAATACAGGTTCCAATCATGCCCAAACTGCGGCGCAAAACAGAAAATCACCAAGCCGCTGGAAGACTTCTTCCCCTACCAAAACTGCACACTATGCAAACAAGCCTTCTATGTTAACAGGGATTTGACTGCGAGAAAATTAACCGCGGAAGAAAAAGACATGCCCAAAGCATGGGTTCAAATCGTCGAAGACATAAACAAGAAAAAACTGGCAATAGCCTTCAGGCTGGAATAAGAAAAAATGCTTAAATAAGCTCCAGACCTACTTTTTCACACGGACCGCAAAATGACACCTGCCATGGCAAACATTCGCTTTTTTAACACCTTAACCCGCCAGAAAGAAGTGTTCAAACCCATTGACGAGGGCAAAGTGCGGATGTACACGTGTGGACCCACAGTGTACGATTACGCGCACATCGGTAACTTCCGCGCTTTCGTGTTTGAGGATTTGCTTAAGCGCTGGTTGAAATACCGTGGCTTGAAGGTTACGCATGTTATGAATTTGACGGATGTGGATGACAAAACCATACGCGGCAGCCAAAAGCAGCAAGCGCCGCTTAGGCAGTTTACGGATTTTTACGCTAAAGCTTTTTTTGAAGATGTTGCCGCTTTGAATATTGAACGTGCGGATTATTATCCGAGAGCGACGGCGCATATTGCTGAGATGGTTGCGTTAATCAAGAGGCTTACGGAAAAAGGCTTTGCGTACAGGGGCGAAGACGGCTCAATCTACTACGCCATAAGCAAATTCAAAGATTATGGTAAGCTGTCGAAGATTAAAGTTGCTGAGCTTAAGGCTGGTGCGCGAGTGAAGGTTGATGAGTATGCTAAGGAGGAGGCGCAGGATTTTGCTTTGTGGAAAGCGTGGACGCAGGAAGACGGTGACGTTTTCTGGGAAACCGAGTTGGGCAAGGGTAGACCTGGTTGGCATATTGAGTGTTCTGCTATGTCTATGCGGTATCTGGGTGAGACGTTTGATGTTCATTGTGGTGGGGTTGATAATATGTTTCCTCATCATGAGAATGAGATTGCTCAAAGTGAAGCGGCAACGGGTAAGAAATTTGTGAATTATTGGTTGCATAATGAGCATTTGTTGGTTGAGGGGAAGCGTATGGCGAAGCGTTATGGTAATTTTTATACGTTGCGTGATTTGCTGGGGAAGGGTTATGATCCTGTGGCTATACGTTATTTGCTTTTGTCGACGCATTATAGGCAGCAGTTTAATTTTACTTTTGAGGGTTTGGAAGCAGCTAAGGGCGCTGTTGAACGGTTGAGGAATTTCATGCGCAGGCTGCAGGATGCAAATGGCAAAGGCAGCGGAGAAGAAATTGCAGAGTTAATGGGTAAAGTGCAGGCTGGCTTCGGTGAGGCTATGGATGATGACTTGAACGTTAGCGTGGCTTTGGCTGTGTTGTTTGATTTCGTGAGGGACGTGAACAATTTGCTTGACGCCAATGCGGTTAGCAGGGCTGAAGCGAAGCAGGTTTACGCGTTGACTGCTGGTTTTGACAAGGTTCTAGGCGTAATCGGCAAGGTTGAGGTTGAAGTTGCTTTGCCGAAGGAGGCTGAGGTGCTTATTAGGAAGCGTGAGGAAGCGCGGAAAAGTAAGGATTGGCGAACGGCTGATGCGATTAGGCAGCAGTTGAAAGCCATGGGCATAGTGGTTGAGGATACTGCGCAGGGTGTAAGGTGGAAAATCGAGAAGGCTTAGTTTAAGGTGTTTTGCCGTTAAAGTTCCATTCGTCTGTTGCGTATTTTTCTTTGCATAGTGTTTCGGCGAGTTCGCGTTCATATGGCGTTAATTCGTTTGTGGCTAGTTGGATGCTGAATGCGTTTTTGAAGCCTGCGATGAGTGCGTTGCTTGCTGTTTCTGGTGAAATTGCGTGTCCGAGTGTTTCGTGGATGGAGGTGATTTTTCTTTTTGCTATGGTGGCGATTTGCATGCAGTTTGTTGTCCATGGTACGCGTAGTAGGGTGAACATTTCTGTGAGGTTGACGCTTAGCAGCAGTGTGCCGTGTTGGAGGACTGTGCCTTTGCGGATGGTTTGTGCGCTGCCGCTGATTTTTTTGCCGTTGACTGTTAGGTTTGGGCAGTTTTTTTGGTTGCCTGTGTTGTAGTCTGCTGGTATGCCTAAAAGTCGCAGTGCGTCTGTTATGGCTGCGTAGATGTGTTGGTATGTGGTTGGGATGTCTTTGGCTATGTTGGTGGTTTGGGCTGTTATGCTGTAGGTGACTTCGTCTGTTGCGCTGTGGAAAACTGTTCCTCCGCCGCTTATGCGTCTAACGATGTCGATGCCTGTTTTGCGGCAGTTGTCTACGTATAGCTCAGTGTGTGGGTTTTGGTTTTTGCCGATGCTGACTGCGCTGGGTTGCCATTGGTAGAGTCTGAGCGTGTTTGGAATGCGGTTGGCTACGCGTGCAGTTAGAATGGCTTCATCGATTGCCATGTTCATGAAAGCGTTATGTGTCTCTAGCGGGATTAGGCGCCATGTTTGCATTTTTGTTTCAGCCTTTTGCTGTGAATGAGTTTGTGGTGGGCTTAAATCTGTTGTGCCTTCTGCAGCTTGCATAGTGCAGGTATCCTATGGGTAGGTTTCTATCGTTTTCTGAACT
>CAYGYB010000248.1:0-2657 GCA_964354015.1 uncultured Candidatus Bathyarchaeia archaeon | reverse complement strand
GCAGGAATTCATGTGCGTAAATGGGTTTTCTTCATTCTACCTATTTTCTTCAGGTAGACCATAGATAAGGAAGTAATTACCATAGTCGCTGTTAGCACTAGTGCTGTTATTTGCTCTGGCACGCGTGGGTACGGCTCCCTCATTGCATAAACGTCTTTGAACCAATCTGGAAGATATTCGCTGCTATTGCTCCATGTGAGCATGGTTTTCCATTCATCGTCGTTCAGGCGCTTCGTTCCTATTAATGGAAACTCGTAGTACGAGAAGACTGGCCCTACAGCCGCTGCCAGTGTCCCATTAGTCATCGGATACAAGACCACTAGCGCGTTTACGTAGCCGACGCCAACATGCAGTATTTGAGGCGGATACGCTATGTCGCCAGGCGGAAACGTTGCTACATCAGCTATCACTGGAACATCCAGCAACCCAGTGTAATTAGCTGCCGAGGCTATATCTGTGATTGTGTCCACATACCATCCTATGAAGCCTCCTGAACCGCACCCATATACTATTTGCTTTATAAAGTCAATTTCTTCAGTTGTCAGTGGTTGCTGCGCCAACTCTTTAGTGGATATGATTTCGAGTTTTTGGGTGATGTCTTTTATTGTTTCCAGAGAATCCATAACTATTGTTTCGGGGTAATACGGGGCTATTGGTGCCGCGCTGTTGGTGGGCAACATGCTGAATGCTTCAATCGTTCTTTCACTCAGTTTCTGCATTCTGGAATAGAATGTGGGGTTGGGTTCAACGAAGGCTTCTGGATAACTGCAAACCAAGCCAGGTATGTACGTTTGTTTTGCATACAACAATGTGTCATGTCTAAGCTGAGCCCAGCTTCCACACGCGGTGTTTAGTTTCTCGTCCTGCCACGCGAGGTTCCTCATAAACTCGGGGTAACTATCGGTGTATTCCACGTTTGTTAGACTCTGCAACGAGTATATCCACGCCGTGTACGAGGAATGCACCCACTCTTCTTCAGTCATGTTTCCGAATCTGTTTTTCAGCACCGCCAAATTATCAGTGTAGTTTTCATAATCAAAATCGGAAGCTAGCAGGTGATAGGCGCGTTCAGAGCCCAAGACAGCGAATACATCTAAGCCTTTAGGCATTATACGTCTCTCGAGCAAGGAGTTACGTCCAGTTTTGTCCCAGCATAACATCTGGAACATGAACGAGTCAGGCACGTACCGTTGACCCATGAACTGGAAAACTATCGGATACCTTACTGGAGCACCCATATTCGAAAGTATTGCTTGCCCCAGTATTTGCTGCGCGTATTCTGGTTTGGCAAGTTCAGTTCTGAGCGCTGCCAAGCCGCCTGACGCCACAACCACATCAATATACTGATCTCTGTCGCCGAAAACAGTGTGAAGCGCTGTTTCAAGATTGAGCGGGTTTATCGAGTCACTTTCCCCTACGAGCGCGCTTGTGACGTTGTACAGTGTAATCCATTTGTCATAGTAAAGTGGATTTTGTTTGAGAATGTCTCGCGCATAAACGACTGCTGCGTCGTCTATGTGACTTAAGAAGTAGTGGTAGGTTTCGTCGCTGCGAGGGATAAAAATCGGAAAGTTGCCGTACCACATCATCGTGCGGAAGTACTGCTCAAGTCGTGGTATGCCCACGTAGTGTCCTCTAACTGTAAACTGAGTGAAATCATACTTCACCTCTACACTATCCCCTGGGTACTCCCACCCTGCAACCGTAATAAATTGAGGCTCCTCCGCGTATATTTCGTTCAAATAAAAGCTCACGTCCTCTGAAAGCTCACTGGGCACGGCTGCGTTTTCGCCGCTAACCAGAGACGTCGCTACTGCAAAGTACACGGTCGCATTTCTTACTGCCCAATACGTCACTGAACCATCATGCGAAATCAAGTAGTAATCGTTCAATGATTTCTGGAAGGCGTATTCGGTAACGTCGAAAATCATTGGATAGAACGTTTGGTATTCAACTGTTCTAAGAGAGCAATCGAAGACTACGTGGAAAAGGTGCAGAATCGAATCGGTGGTAACGAACACGGGCAAGTCAGGACCATAAACTTGTTCATAATAGAAATCCTCAAAACGTTGCCATGGAGAAAAGACCTCCGGCTCATCGGTTCCCTTCCCTTGGGTCATTTGAACTGTGGTAAAACCGTACTTTTCCAGCATGCTTTCCTGTTGAGCAGTGAGATTGAGAACCTGTTTCACTCGGTCATAGTAAGCTACTTGCGAAAGATCATACAATGCCTTAACGCTTTTGGGAACATTCAAAACAACAGGGAAAAGCAGCAAACACACTAACGCCGCTACGACGATGCGGTAAATCTTCATTCCTCATCACTCCACAAATAGCTTACGTTAAACGTAGCTCTCAAAACTGAAACCTCTCCAATGCATAATTAAGCCAACATAGTAAATAAAACTTGTGCAACCTTCGCCAATCACACTCACCTGCATCATTTGCAGCATAAATAGGGCTAATGCCGTTGCAAGCGAAGAATTATCCATCTCGGCTCCAGAACAGACAAATCTTTGTCTGAAACAACACCCCTAACGGGTTGCATCAGCTTTGAAACACAGAATCAAGATTCTAATATGTCTGCGAAGCGCCAGAAAGCGTTATGCTTTTTAGAAAGAGGAAGTAAGTAAAAAGGTCGTAGTCTAGGTGTACGC
>CAYGYB010000247.1:0-2712 GCA_964354015.1 uncultured Candidatus Bathyarchaeia archaeon | reverse complement strand
CGGCAACAGCGCGTTAATAGGCATAGCTTTTATGGCGTTTGCATGGGTGCTTAACATGTTCACGCTTTACTTGAGCCGACTGCGCGAGTACTATGCAGACAGGCACAGCGCGGGAGTAGTGGACAATGGTGCACAGAAACTTTCCATGGGTTTGGCCAAAATAGTTAACAGTACAAAGAGTCTGCGCAAGCCTGCGCAGCAGAAGCAAAGCATAGCATTCAAGTCACTGTTCATCTCTGACCCTGAAAGAGCCACTGCGGATGCAGCAGCCATAACCGCCATGCACGTCAGCGGCAAATCGGATTTGGTTCAAGAAATCCTTTCACAGAAGCTCACAACCGAAGCTAAAATAGCAGAAGCCTTCTCGACGCATCCTAACATAATTAAGCGTCTGCGAGCACTGCAAGAACTAGGCCAAAAAACATAATCCTATTTCCGTGTTCTTTTGTTTTTCGGGAAAACGTTAAAGCAGCAGTTGCCTATCTGAATTCAGGGCTGAATAGCAGTGCAAAACCAGATTCTTTTCCGTGAAGTAGAACAGTTAAAAGCCGAAATGGCAACGGCGTTAATGGCGCTTATTCGCGTACCAGCCATAGGACCAGAAAACGGCGGCGACGGCGAACTGCAAAAAGCCGAGAAACTCGCTCAAATTCTAAGCGAAGTTGGCTTTGACAAGGTAGAACGCTGTGACGCGGAAGATCAGCGCGTTTCATCTGGCAAAAGACCAAACATAATCGCTTACTGCCATGGAGAAACGGACGCCAAACGGTTATGGATAGTTACCCACATGGACATTGTACCACCTGGCGAAGAATCCCAATGGACAATAACAAAACCTTTCAAACCGTTATTGAAAGAAAACCGCGTGTATGGCAGAGGAAGCGAAGACAACGGTCAATCCATGATCGCGTCAGTTTTCGCCGTCAAAGCCTTAAAACGTTTAGGCATGACACCGAAGAGAACTGTGGCTTTGGCTTTCGTTGCGGATGAAGAACAAGGCAGCACCTTAGGCATTCAGCACCTGATAAGCAAAGGGCTTTTCGGGAAAGACGATTTAATCATCGTGCCTGACAGCGGCAACCATGATGGAAACTTCATAGAAATAGCCGAAAAAAGCATTTTATGGTTTAAAATTCGCACGGTTGGAAAACAGGTCCACGCCAGCTTGCCCAACAAGGGTTTAAACGCGCATCGAGTCGGCATGCAGGTTGCGCTGGCTCTGGACAAGATACTGCATGAGAAATACGCGTTTAGAGACGACAAATTCGATGTGCCTGAAAGCACCTTTGAACCTACCAAGAAAGACAAGAATGTGGACGCAGTTAACATAATTCCAGGCGAAGATACCGCATATTTCGACTGCCGCATTCTACCCAACTACGATGTGGATGAAGTTCTCGCGGAAATAGCCCGCGTCACTGCGGAGTTTGAAAAGAAAACTGGTGCCAAAATCACGCTTGAAATATTACAAAAGCAAACTGCGCCCAACCTGAAAGTCGGCAACGCTGAGATAGTTGCGTTGCTCAAAAAGGCGATTAAGGAAACCAGCGGTTTAGACGCTAAAGTAGGTGGTATTGGAGGAGGGACATGTGCTGCCTTCTTCAGGCAAATAGGCATTCCAGCGGTGGTGTGGAGCACTATAGACGAAGTGGCGCATCAACCCAATGAGTACGCTAAAATAGAGAACATGGTTAACGACGCAAAAATATTCGCGTTACTAGCCGTAATATAGCAATAGACAGCGGCAAAACAATTTTAAACCTCAAAACGCTTGTTACCCATCAGCAGTTTAATGGAAGTTACCGCCTTGAACGAAACCACAAAAATAATCTGTCAAGCCCAAAAGGAAGGCAGAAAAGCGCTTTTGGAACCTGAAGCCAAAACCATCTGCATCGAATACGCTATTCCAGTTACCAAATTTAAACTGGCGAAAAACGCGGGGGAAGTAGCAGAGTTCGCAGAGCAACTTGGTTACCCCGTGGTTTTGAAAATCGTTTCGCCTGACATCATTCACAAATCTGACGCTGGAGGCGTCATGGTTAACCTGAAAAGCAAAGCGGAAGTGCAAGATGCCTACGGAAAAATCTTGGAAAACGCCAAAAAATACAAGGCAACAGCGAAAATCGCAGGCGTCTTAGTCCAAGAGATGGCGCCGCAATCCACCGAGGTCATAGTCGGCGCAATTAAGGACCCGCAGTTCGGGCAAACGTTAATGTTTGGGCTAGGCGGAGTCTTCGTTGAAATTCTCAAAGACATCACCTTCAGGATTGCGCCTATAACGCGGGAAGACGCCGAGGAAATGGTGACAGGCATTAAAGCTTACCCGTTGCTGAAAGGCTACAGGAATACGCCGCCAACAGACATTGAAGCCATAACAAGCATCCTGCTAAACACTTCGCGACTAGTAATGGATAACCCGCAAATCAAAGAGTTAGACCTAAACCCCATCCTAGCTTATGAGAAAGGCGCAAAAACCGTAGACGCACGAATCATACTCGAATAAGCATTTTGAACAAGGCAACCATTCTATTAGCAGAAAAGCAACATAACTTCAAGATTCCTTTTTAAGGATTACACAACAGTTTATATGTCATACTTGTGCGTATTCTCTCAAGAGAAAAAGTGTGAGCGTGAAAAAAGGTTGACAGACTTGGAAGCCAAAGTCCGCGAAGAAGTAGGCAAAGTAGTCGACCCAGAAACAGGCATGACTTT
>CAYGYB010000246.1:0-2734 GCA_964354015.1 uncultured Candidatus Bathyarchaeia archaeon | reverse complement strand
ATCTCAGTCATAGCTTCGGTCTGGTCTGAAGCCCTAAGCTTCAACACTTTCACTTCCACAGCCTCGCTAGCTGCGCCTTCCGCTATGGCGCGTGCCATCTTGTCAGTGCTGCCCCACATCGTATCATAAACAATAACCACTTTCCGTTTAGCCGCGCCGCTGCTCCAGTCCAAGTAAGCCTGAATTATCTTAGACGGGTTGGAACGCCAGATTATGCCGTGGCTGGGCGCTATTACCGCGGGCGCTATGCCCATTTGCACTACTTCCTGAATCTTGCGCGTTATAAGCGGTCCAAGAGGCATCAGAATGTTCGCGTAATAGGTTGCAGCTTCCTCCATCAGCACGTGCCCGTCAACTTCGTCATCGAACCGCTGCGAGCTTGCGAGGTGCTGCCCGAAAGCGTCGTTGGGCATTAGGATTTTGTCTTCCACCACGTACGTGAACATGCTGTCAGGCCAATGGAGCATAGGCGCCTCCACAAACCGCAGCGTGCGTTTGCCAAGCTTTAACTCGTCGCCTGTTTTCACGGTTTTTATGCTGAAGCCTGAGCCGTAATGCTCCGTTATGGCGTCTTTTCCCCGTTCAGAAGCGATTATAGTCGCGTTCTTCGCTTGCTCCGCAATCATTGGCAAAGAGCTGGAGTGGTCCATTTCCACGTGGTTAACTATTATGTAATCAATTTTCGCGGGGTCTGTGATTTCACGGATGTTCCGCAGAAGCTCAGTGGAAAACAGGTACTTCACAGTGTCAACCAGCGCTGTTTTCTCGTCTTGAATCAGGTAGGCGTTGTAGGTGGTTCCTCTGCGGGTGACGTAGCCATGAAAATCCCGCAGGTTCCAGTCAACGACGCCAACCCAGTATATACCCTCTGTTAAAGTAGTTTTACTCATTTGTTTTCCCACTCCTAACTGATTCTCTTGATACTTTTATGTTATAAGATACTTTGACGCCAGCTTTTTCGAGGATTATGTCGACAGGGCAGTTTTTCAACGTCACCTCATGAAGTCTTTGAGCCCTATCCTGCGGCGCGTCAGTTTTAATGACTACGTCAAATGCTTCTTCAGTTATGGTGCCTGTCTCCTCGCTTTTAAAGGCTGTAGCCTTGACATTTACACCCTTGAGAGCGATACGCATTTTCTTGGCAGCAAAAACCATAATGGCTACATAACAACCTGCGTGGCTCATAACGCACAATTCAAGCGGCGTAGGTCCCAAATCCGTGCCTGTGCCAACTGGCTGGTCAACTATGACACGGTGCGACCTGCCATTGCCAAGGGCTATTTGGAAACCCTGAAGCAGGTCAGCTGTGGCGTAAAGCTTTGTCATGGATTCATCTCCGATGAGCACGCCAGAGGCTCTGCGAAGACTGTGTATGACGGATTTTTTCTTTCATATTCAAAACCAGCAGAAAAAGTCATGCACATGACCGTTTATATGGGTTTCGTTCCAAGCGGAATGCGGAAAAGGATTCATAAAGATAATATGTGAGAGAATCGCAATTATTTGATTAAGCGAAAAACTTGTTCGGGCTTGAAACTGAGCAAGCTGATTTGTTGGGGGTTAATGGCTGATGAGTTTGATACCTGACGACAAAAAAGAGCAGCTTAGAAACGAGTTTAAAGAGAAACTGGAAGGCGCCGTGAAAATCGTGATGTTCACGCAGGAACTTGAATGCAGATTCTGCTCCGACACACGGCAGTTAATCCAAGAGGTTGCAGCTTTAAACGAGAAAATAGCGGTGGAAATTTACGATTTCGTAGCCGACGCCCAAAAAGCCAAAGAATACGGCGTTGACAAGATTCCCGCGTTGGCAGTAATTGGCGAGAAAGATTATGGCGTGAGAATCTACGGGATACCCTACGGCTACGAGCTGCAAACCCTGACCGAAGCGGTCATCAACGTTTCAAAAGGCAAAACCGACCTAACGGATAATACAAAGGCAATACTTGCCGAAGTCAAGGCGCCTGTGCACATTCAGGTTTTCGTCACTTTAACGTGTCCGCATTGTGCTGCGGCAGCGGCGGTTGCGCACAAGTTGGCGGTTGAAAGCAACATGATAAGAGCTGACGTTATTGACGCCAGCGAGTTTCCAGCTTTAGCTCAGAAATACGCGGTCATAGGCGTTCCAAAGGTGGTTATTAACGAGAAAGTGGAGTTCATCGGCGCATTCAGTGAGGACTTGTTTGCGGAGCATGTGCTGCTTGGCGCCTTTGAACCACGTGGGGAAATGAAAAAATGAGTCAGATAAGCAAAGATGCGGGCATACCGTTAGTTTTTGTTTATAGCGGAGACTTTATGGAACGCGTGATACGCAATTTGATTAATGACCCGTGCTTCTGCCAGTCATGCGGGCTTTACTGTGAATCTTGCAAGTACAACGTTTACAGTTTCGTGCGCAACGTCCGCGCGGCGATACAGTTGCCTAAGCCAGCGGATTTGCCAGCTTTCATTGACAACCCAGAAGAACACATGCCGAAGAAACTGCCGAAAGCCGACATTTGCTTGGCTTCTGGATTGCACAAGGATTTGCTGCTGGAGTTACCTGAGCACATCAAGAATGCAGGAATAAAAGCGTTAATTGCGCCCATAGAAGATTGGCAAGAAGTGCCCCTAGGCGTTAGAAAACAAGTAGAAGCAAAATGCAGGGAACTAGGGTTGGAATGCGCGTTTCCGAAGCCTTTCTGCACGCTGACGCCTGAAAAAGACAAGCCCACCATCGCAAGGTTCATAGCTG
>CAYGYB010000245.1:0-2738 GCA_964354015.1 uncultured Candidatus Bathyarchaeia archaeon | reverse complement strand
TTGATCGGTATTTTTGCTTTTTCCAACGCTGTTTCTACGAGGAAAGAGGATTGCGCCTCTGGGATGAAAATGTCGATGTCGCTTTTTTTGTTTACGTCACCTCTGGCGATGCTTCCGTGAATCAGTGTTTGCATGTGAGAGCTTTCGAGCACTGCCATTATTTGCATGGCCTTTTCTCGGTGTTCTCGCAGTAAAGCCCAGCGCACGCTGTTGTAGACTACCTCTTTGTAATGTAGACATTTCATTGGTTTCACAGTCATCCAAATCGTCTCCTTCTACGAGACTATTGTTTACAGTTTATTTAGTAATTTCGCTGTTAATGTTGAGATTATGCAGGTTTTTGTTGAAGATCGTTGTTTTCTGCTTCTTTTTGCTTTTCTGCTTCTTTGGAACTTGTTGGCACAAGCTTTATATGTTGAACCAACTGATAAGGGGAAAGTTGTGCAGTGATCCTGACAGCAAGTCAGCTTCATTGCATGATATAAACCCTTCAATGGGTGAAAAAAATGGAAAAACACAATACTACAAAAATTGCAATAGCGATTTTGGCTTTACTGTTGATTTCTTCGGCTTTAGTAGCATTCTCAAACTCTGCAAGCACAAAGGCTGCGGCAAATGATTATGGTGACATACTGCAGTACGACTGGCCGTGTCCTGGATCTGACGAGGGACATACAGGGTGGAACCGTGGTCCTGGGCCTGACCGCCCCAATGTGCTATGGACTACTACTGGAAGAGGATCTGGTTTTGTGGTTGCTTTCGATGGAAAGCTCTTCACTGGTTCGGGAACTACTGTGTACGTAAGTGATCCTTTTACTGGCCAACTAATTTTCAACAGTACAGCTCCGGGAACACCTTCGATGAGCGGTTCTAATAATATCTTTAAGCTTGACGATACATACTTCCTTACGTCAGGTGGCAGCGGCTTTACTGTCCGCAAGATTGCTGATGGAACGTTGGTGGCGAACGCGACTGTACCTAACTCTGGCGTTCATGCTGCAACCATGTGCTACTTGGGCCCGCGATATTCGACCAGCATGAAAATGTGGTTCGGTAACCGCTATGATCCGGTGTTGCATCAGACTCAAGCAGTAGCTTATGACTTATCAGACCCCTCGAACCCGACACAAGCTTGGACTTATGCACATGAAACTCCAATGGAACAACTTTGTTGTGGCGATGGCAAAATCTACTTCGGAAGTACGGAAGCAGAAGTGGTGGCTTTAGACAGAAATGGCACAGTTGCTTGGCAGACGCCTACGCGTGGCGGAATTGCACAGCAATCAGGTATCTATATGGACGGTAGAGTTTTCACTTCATCGGTAAGTTGGCAATTAACATGCTTCAACTCAACAACAGGCGAATGGTTATGGCAAACTCAGAAAGGCATCAGGGCGTTCTCCGCTTACAGAGGCTGTGCAGGAGATGGAATGTATTTTGAAATGACTGATGAACTTGATCCCCATAGTGCTATCCAAGCATTTGAAGTTGAAACAGGAGAACGACTGTGGAAACAGGCTGCTTACTTCAATATTCACTACCAAACCGCGTGCTATGCAGATGGCAAACTCTATACCTCCACATGTGACTCAGGTGCTGGGGTAGGAACTGGCGGATTGATATTTCCTGGAACTGAGTTTGCGTGCTTTGATGCGTACACTGGAACAGTGTTGTGGAGACTTCCGGGTATTAGCATTACCTACCCTTCGATTGCTTATGGAAACCTCTACGCGTTCGTAGGCAATACCTTGTACTGCATTGGAGGTAAACCAGCGAATTGGAATCACGGTTTTCTAGGAAACCTTGATAATCCAAGAGTGGCTTATCGTCAGCAGGGTCCCTCGGACATTTCCACGCCTAAGTGGAAGTTTCAAACAGGCGGCGACATTTCCAGCTCACCTGCAGTCGTAGATGGCAAAGTGTACTTCGGCTCCGCAGACAAGAACGTGTACTGTCTTGACGCTTACAACGGCACTTTGATCTGGAACTACACGACTGGACATCGTGTGAGAGCTTCGGTTGCTGTTGTTGGGGGCAAGGTCTTTACGGGCGCTGACGACGGCTACTTCTACGCCTTGAATGCTGAGACTGGGGAGAAACTATGGCAAACCTCTGCTGGCGGATTCTTCCCCGACTACTTCTCGAATAACGAAGGACAGCTACGTTCTTCTCCGGTAGTGGTAGGCGGCAGGGTTTACTGTGGTTCTTTGGACGGCAAAGTTTACTGTCTCAGCGATGCAGACGGACGCGCACAATGGACGTACAACACTGGAGGTCCAATCATGGGTTCGCCCCTCTACTATGACGCTACAATCCACATAGCATCTAACGATGGATACCTGTACGCCATAAACAATGTCGGTACCCTTAAATGGAGAAGCGGCTTCCAGCTTAACGCGAGTGTAGGTGCAGCTACAATGGCGTTTGCTGAGTTCTATAACATTGGCACACCAACCATAGGCGCGGGCATGATCTTCATTGGAGGCGGAGTTCAATACGGCGGCACTGGAGGACTCTCCAATGCACAATGGGCTGCTATGAATATGAGCACTCCTGCAGGCGCTTTCGGAGGCGGCATAAGGTTCCTTGCTTTCAACGCGACGACAGGCGCTAGCATCTGGAATGAATCACGCGCTGGAAACACTCAGCCAGTCTGTGTCCCGGTTTACCAAGGTGGGCAAATCTACGCCCACGAGTTCTTTGTGGTAACCGCTATGAGCGCTAACAATCCAAAAGCT
>CAYGYB010000244.1:0-2745 GCA_964354015.1 uncultured Candidatus Bathyarchaeia archaeon | reverse complement strand
TACGGCGATGAACGGATTACGCTTGTTAAGGCACAGCACATTCTGGGGGCAGCGCAAGTTTTAGTCGAAGATGCAAGTGGCAGCAGAGTGGCTTACACTGGAGATTTCAAGCTTGACGGCACACCCGTGTTAGGCTGCGATACGCTTGTTGTGGAAGCAACCTATGGGACCCCTTCATGCAGGCGCCCTTTCAAGCTGGACGTTAAGGATTTGCTTGTGTCCATGATTGAGAAAAAGCTCAGAGACGGAGCGGTTTACGTTTTTGGTTTCCACGGTAAACTGCAAGAAGTCATGCAGATCCTGCACGATGCTGACGTGAACGTGCCGTTTGTTATGCCTGAACGGGTTTTCCACATTTCCCAAGTCTGCGAGCAGCATGGCATGCAGTTGGGTTGCTTGACGCCTTCAACGGCGAAAGAAGGCAGAACGCTGCTGGATGAGAATCTTCCATGCGTCGCGTTTTACCACATGAATTCCCGCGGGCACATCGGCTTGAATAATTCTCGCATCTGCGTTAGCGGCTGGGAGTTTCATTCGCCATGCAGGCAAATCGGCGCCAAAGAGCATTTAATCGCGTTAAGCGACCACTCGGATTTTGATGATTTAATTGAGTACGTTAGGCGCTCGAAGCCTAAGCGTGTGATTACGGATAATTACCGAGTGAGCCATGGAGAAACGTTGGCTAAAGAAATCAAAAAGCGCTTGGGAATTCACGCTGTGGCGATGCCGAAAACGCGTGTCGCATAGTGTGCGTACTGAATATTACAGCATAATCTCTATTTTCTCTTGATTCATAGTTTTTTCCTTGAGGATTCAGAATAAAAATCTGAATTGATGGCGCTGAAGGCGCACAATAATGGCAACTCCAATGCAGCCAGAATTCTTCCTACTGCTGGGTATAGACCTTTTCCTAGTAATAAGCCTGTTAGCATGCTTACTGGACAAGCATTTTCCATGGCAGCTTCCGTACCTGTACCAAGTAGCCTCCTTAGCTGGCTTCGGGCAACTCATCGTAAGCAAAGAGTTCATGGCCATATTCGACGGCTACATGCGCTTCTGGTTCAGTTTCCTGTACTTGGCAGCGGCTTTGGTAAACATTGTAGCCGTCAACGTTTATCTGGGCGTTGTCAAAAAGCTGTTTAACTACGCCAAAGTCTTAATGTTCACCGTATCCTTCCCAGCTATTGCAGCATCCGTGTTCTTCCTTGCAAGCTATAGCAGTGTTGCATCGCACGCAATGGTGTTGCTTCCGCCAGTCCCATTTGAAACCACCTTCATAGGCATAGTTGCCTTCGACGCTTCCGTAATAGGATTTGGCATTTACAGGTTCTTCAAAGCAAAGTGGTGGCACGTTGCTCTCGCTGTAGGTGCACCAGCATGCGCGCTTTCTGCGCTTTTTTTGGGGGCAGCAGCCTTTGTGGTTTCAGCCGTAGCCCTTGCAGCAGCCTGCACGGCGGTCTTAGCCGTAAGCCTTCACAGTCTCGCGCGAATAATGAAAGAAAACTTCGGAGACAACAAGCTCAGATGGAGGTGAAAAAGATAAAATGAAAGCAATCTCTAAGAAAAGCATCAAATTCGTGGCTTTGGTTGCCATGGCACTTTTGATTGCCACGGTAAGTGCAGTGACATACAGCACTTTGTACATTACTGGAAGTGTGATTATAGGAACTCAGCAAATAGTATGGATAGCAGGCACAGATCCTAATGCTACAATTACAATTGTTGGCGGCAGAGTGCTGCTGGGTTTGACTGTTCAGCCAGGTGTAATGGAGAACTTCACGGAGTGCTTGTTCCTAAAGAATCAGGACGCATCGAGCCACAGCCTGAACGTTACCGTAACTACAGCCTTGTCAACGGGAGACTTTGATTCAGCAAAAGCGTACATCTATGGAAACTCAACTGGGTCTTGGGTGTCGGTTGCCACTTTGACTTTAACAACGCTGTCTTCTCATGCTGATAATAATGAACTCACTGCAGGCAACTATTACAGATTTACTTTCGAAGTACAATCCAAAGCAAGTGCATCGGGAACAAAAGACTTTGAACTGCAATTAGTCTATGAATAACATATCTCCTTTTCTTTGAGATATGATGCGTTAGCTAGGGCTATCTCCGCTGAGAATTAGTCAAGGTTTAAAAGCGTAAGCTTCACCATCAAAGAGCAGAATGGTGCATAAACCATGGGCAAATCATCTTCAATTTCAGGCTTCTACAAGCTCAGCCCAAAAGCACGCTTAGCCTTGGTTAAAGAGTTTGCCGGTTTATCCGATGAGGAATGCACGGTGCTGCAGAACACGGGCGCTCTGCCCTTAGACGCAGCTGACCGCATGATAGAAAACGTGGTAGGCGCCATTCCCATACCGCTGGGCATAGGCGTTAATTTTCTCATTAACAACCGCGATTACCTGATTCCTATGGCTATTGAAGAGCCTTCTGTGGTGGCGGCAGCCAGCTACGCGGCTAAAATGGTGCGTGACGGCGGAGGCTTCCACACCAGCAGCACACCGCCCATAATGATAGGGCAAATTCAAGTTGTCGGCATAGCAGACGCCGAAGCGGCTAAACTGCGCGTCTTAACGGCTAAAACAGAAATTCTGAGCAAAGCCAATGAGCAAGACCCGGTGCTTGCTTCAGTGGGCGGCGGAGCAAAAGACTTGGAAGCGCGAATACTCCAAACTTCACAAGGCACTATGCTTATTGTTGAGTTGCATGTGGACTGCCGCGACGCCATGGGTGCGAACGCGG
>CAYGYB010000243.1:0-2757 GCA_964354015.1 uncultured Candidatus Bathyarchaeia archaeon | reverse complement strand
CCAGGCATAGTTCTTGTGGATGAGGCTTACGCAGAATACGCGGATTACTCTGTTGTGCCGCTCATAAACAAGTACGAAAACCTTATCGTGCTGCGGACGTTTTCGAAAGCCTTCAGTTTGGCAGGACTCAGACTCGGCTACGCCGTGGCGAACCCGACGTTGGCGAAGGCTTTGGATAAGACGCCTGCACCTTACCCGGTTAACGTGGTTTCGTTGAGCATGGGCAGAAAGATGCTGGAAAACATCGGAATAGTGCGACAAGCCGTTGCCGCTTTGAAGGCGGAACGCGGAAAACTCATAAACAGACTGAACCAGATAAGGGGGATTGAAGCGTTTGATTCGAAGGCGAACTTTGTGCTGTTCAACACTGAAAAGCCGTATGCGCAAGTTTACGAGAGTGCTCTCCGAAAGGGCTTGGTCATCAAAAAACTTGGGAAGCTGCTCAAATACGAGAACTGCCTCAGGTCCACGGTTGGTTTGCCTGAGATGAACGCCAAACTCCTACAAGCATTACGCGAATATTTGGGTGAAAAAGCATGAGAACAAACGAAGTTTATAGGAAAACCCGCGAAACAGAAGTCACAGCAAAAGTGAACCTTGACGGAGAAGGAAAAACCGACATCAGCACAGGCATCTCTTTCCTTAATCACTTGCTAACTTCGCTGGCTACACACAGCCTAATTGATGTCACTGCAAAGGTTACGGGCGACCTGAAACACCACGCAGTCGAAGACCTTGCCATAGGTCTAGGCGAAGCCCTGAGCAAAGCCTTAGGTAACAGGGAAGGAATAAGCAGGTTCGGCTACGCCGCAGTGCCGATGGATTGTTCCTTAGCGTTTGCAGCAGTAGACTTGGTTAAGCGCCCCTATGCTAAAATTGATTTGAAGTTGCGGGGGAAAAAAATCGAAGACATGCCCACAGAAGACATCTACCACTTCCTTGAAACATTAGCCACTGCTTTGTCGGCGAACGTTCACGTCTGGGTTGAATACGGCAACAATGACCACCACAAGGCAGAAGCAGCCTTCAAAGCTCTTGCCCTCGCACTGAAACAAGCCTCAGCTCTGGACCCGCGAAGAAAAGGAATACCCAGTTCTAAAGGAGTAATCTGATGCCTGAAGCAGTGATAATCGATTATGGCGTTGGGAACCTTCTTAGCTTAAAATGCGCTTTGGAGAAAGTTGGATTAACCGTCAAAATCGGTCTGTCAACGCAGCAACTGAAAAAGACAGATGCCATTGCGCTGCCAGGTGTTGGAAGCTTTCCCGCAGCTGCCAGCAAACTTGAAGCGGTAAAAACAGAGCTGGTTGACGCCGTTAAAAGCGGCGTGCCGCTCTTAGGCATATGCTTGGGCTTGCAGCTGTTCTTTCCAGAAAGCGAGGAAGGCGCAGGAACAGGCTTAGCGCTTTTCGAAGGCAAAAACGTCTGCTTGCCGAACTCTGTGAAAGTGCCGCACATGGGGTGGAACACGCTTAGGATAGTGAAGCAGAACGAGCTTTTAGACGGCGTTGACGATGAGGCTTACGTGTACTTTGTGCACTCGCTGTATCCAGTGCCCGTTGACAACAGCATCATATGCACTGAAACGGATTATGGAGCAACGTTCACTTCTACAATAGCAGCAAAGAACGTGTATGGCATGCAGTTTCACCCTGAAAAGTCAGGTGACATCGGGTTAAGAATCTTGAAGAACTTTGCGAGGATAGTGGCGAGGTGACGCGCGGTTGCAGGTGATTCCAGCGGTTGACGTGATGCAAGGCAAAGTTGTCAGGTTGTCACGTGGCGACCCGAAAACCGCGAAGGTTTACGCGCAGTTTGGCTCTGCGGTGGAAACTGCGAAGAAATGGAAACGCGACGGCGCAAGAAAGCTGCACATTATTGATTTGGACGCTGCGTTTGGCACTGGCAACAATCTTTCAGTTATCGCTGAGATTGTGGAGAGCGTGGATTTGCCTGTTCAGGTGGGTGGTGGAATCCGAACAGTTGAGGCGGTTGAGAAGTTGCTTGCGTTGGGAGTCAGTCAAATTATTCTTGGTGCTTTGGCTTTTAGCGACTCAAATGCGATAGGTCAGGTGCAGAGAAAGTTCGGCTCTGAACGCGTAATTGTTGCTTTAGATAATAAGGATGGCAAAATCATGGTTGAAGGATGGAAAACTCGGACAACTTTCGGCATGAAAGATGCCTTGGAAAAGTTTGCCAAACTCAAAGTGCAGACGTTTCTTGTGACTTCGATAACGAAAGATGGAACTCTTTCAGGTCCAGATCTTGCTACGCTTAGCGAAGCGTGCCGATACCCAAATGTGCAGATAATCGCGGCAGGCGGAATAGGCAGCTTAAACGATTTAATAGCGCTTAAGCGTGTCGGCGTAGCAGCCGCAGTGGTCGGCAAGGCGCTTTACGAAGACAAATTCACTTTTAAAGAAGCTTTGAAGACGGTGAAAGGAGACTAGGATGCAATGCCTTTGGCGAAGCGGATAATTCCCTGTTTAGACGTGGACCACGGCAAAGTCGTTAAAGGGATTAATTTTGTAAACTTGAAAAAGGCTGGAGACCCTGTTGAACTGGCAAAGCGTTACTCGGATGAAGGCGCAGACGAACTGGTTTTTCTGGACATAACTGCTTCTGCGGAGAAAAGGGATATTTTACGAGGCGTTGTGGAAGGCGTGGCACGAGCAATAAACATTCCATTTACTGTTGGCGGTGGCGTCCGCAACGTTTCAGACGCTAGGCTTGTGCTTTGCAGCGGCGCAGACAAGG
>CAYGYB010000242.1:0-2758 GCA_964354015.1 uncultured Candidatus Bathyarchaeia archaeon | reverse complement strand
GTGCGCACAGCCTACCCCCCCGGGTTTTATTTGGATCCAAATATGTTTAAGAAGCAGGGCCAGCGACACAAGCAGCCCCGCCAAACGAATTTAGGAACAGCCATGCGCGCTTTTCTAACGTCTTGCAGCCTCAGCCTCTGGAAAAAGCATCTGGCAAAAGTCTTATTTTGTGGCGCTTTCAATGCATCTATGGTCATGATGAAGCATACAGTTCTCTTAACGGTGGTCGTTGTCCTCATTTCGATTGTGACTGCTGCACTTCTCCTTCAATACATTAAGTCGCCGGAAGATTACCCGAACGGAAACGCGCTTGGTGTATATGTTGGGGTGGATGTGGCTTATGCGAATGTCACGGCGATTGAAAATCAAATTAACCAAATGCGCAATTACACAAACCTGATTGTGATAGGTTGCACAGGCATCACGGAGAACCTTACCTTGTGCAGCCAGGTCTGCCAATATGCTTACGACCGAGATCTGTCTTTCATGATTTTCGCCACGAAGCCTTATAACCGACAGTGGCTTCAGAATGCCAAAGACCAGTGGGGCAGCCGTTTTTTGGGGTTGTACGCTTGGGACGAGTCAGGTGGAAAAACGCTCGATGGAACTTACGGCTACATTCAGGCGGATAATTACTCAAGCGCAGCAAACATATTCCAATCCCGCTTCCACCGCGCGCTTGACAGAATTGACAACGGTACAGGTGTGCCTTTGTTCAGTTCTGACTATGCGCTTTACTGGTTTGACTACAAAGCAGGATTAAATACGGTGTTCGCGGAGTTTGGCTGGAACTACAGCAGACAGCTAAACGTGGCCCTCGTCAGGGGCGCCGCTACAGCGCAAAACAAGGACTGGGGCGTCATGATTACTTGGACTTATGACCAGTCGCCGTATCTTGAATCGGGCAGCCAGCTTCTTAGCGACATGAAACTTGCTTACGATAACGGAGCAAGATACATCATAATCTTTGACAGCAACGCTAATTACACGCAGGGAATCCTGCAGCCTCAGCACCTGCAGGTCATGCAGCAGTTCTGGCAGTACATCCAGGCTTATCACCAATCCAGCGACCCGCCCGGCAGCAGAGCCGCTTTCGTTCTTCCCAACGATTACGCGTATGGATTCAGAGGACCCAACGACAAAATATGGGGACTATGGCAAGCAGACAACTTCACAGAGCAATTATGTGTAAACCTAAACAACGTTTTGCAACAGTACGGAAGCAAACTCGACATAATCTACGACGACCCAACATTTCCTAACTACACCAGCGTTTATGGCACATTGATTTTCTGGAATGGAACAATCATCGAGGGATAACCTTCAAGCAAAACATCGCGGCATGTTTTGCAAACTTTCTATAAAATAGAAGCGACTATAGTACGTCAGCCATCATTAGTGTTCCCAGTTCATAGCGCACATGCCTGTTCCTGAATTCCCTTGGACGCTGTGGTCGCGTGGTTTTTTGCTGTTCTTTTGACCGTTTAGCTGAGTTGTTTGTGTGCGCACAGCCTACTCCTCCGGTCTATTGTATGCTCCAAATATGATCCAAATAGCTTGACGAGCAAGACTAGCGGTACAAGCCACCTTAGCCACGAATTTAGAAACAGTCATGCGCGCTCGCTGAGTGACCATTACGGTCGCTTCTTCGTGAATTTTTGTGAGCATTCTTATTTCGCTGAGGCAGAATCAAACAACATGTAGGCATAACAGTAATCAGTGAGTTTTGGTTCTTACCTTTGAGGGGTTGATGGCGATGGATACGGTCAACAGGCCGAAGGTTTCGGGGTTTGTGGCTGGGAGTTATGCGGCGATCGCCGTTTTTATAGGCGCAATCATCGCGTTTTTTGGTTATGCCAGTTTCTTTACGCCCTTGGGGATTCTTGGGTTATTGGCTGTTGGCGTGTCGGTTCTTGTTGAAGCGGTCATGCTTCGCATCTTGGCGTCTATCTACGGAACGAGGTACATCCTGACGGACGGAGAACTTATCATCAGGGCGACGAAGCTTATCGGGGGAAGCAAACGCGTCGATCTAAAAGACGTCGTGAGTGTTGAGAGGACGCTTATACCCGTGGGTGTGAGGCTTTTCGGCGCGAGCTTTTACGGTGGGTACTATTACATTCCAGGGTTCGGGAGAGCCTTCGTGGCTATCACCAACTTCCATGACGGTGTTCTGGTAGAGACGAAACGTGGGAACTACATAATCACACCGGAAAAACCAGAAGATTTTGTTAAGGCCATAAATGCGCAGGCGCGTTTACGCAACGCTTGAAATCTGGTGAGTCGTTTGTGAATTTGGGACAATTCTTAAATACATTTTCATATTAGTGGGAAATGTAGGAAAAGTGTGTAAGCATGGTTGAGAAAAGACGAGACACACGCCTCTACGGAACCGTGAAAGTGGGCGATAGAGGACAGGTGGTCATTCCTGCTGAGGCCCGCAAGGAGCTCGACATCAAGCCGGGCGACCTTTTGTTTGTCATGGCTGGCAGAAACCGCCGCGGCATCGCCATGGTTAAAGCCGATGCCATGAGGGAACTCGCGGAAAAAATCATGCAGGGACTTGAGGTCGCAGGAGAAGAAAGGTCCGAAACATAGCGCCTGTGGGGAAGCCATATGTTTAGAGACCGAGAAGAAAGGCGCCGACGGCTACAAGGGATAATCGAGAGGTTCCGCCAGAAAGGAGCTACGAGCCCAGAAAAAGCCATGACCGTCCAGGAGCTGGGTTTGCCGCCGCGTTTTGAAGAAGCCATGCATC
>CAYGYB010000241.1:0-2781 GCA_964354015.1 uncultured Candidatus Bathyarchaeia archaeon | reverse complement strand
ATGAAAGGCTTAAGCGCCAAAGCCGCGAAAACAGCTGTTGTAAGCTTCGATGCGCATTTGGACTTGCGCAAGGAGTTTATGGGGTTAAAGCTTTCGCATACGACTTTTATGCGTTGCATAAATGCGGAAGTGAAGCCAGCGAAGATAATTGAAGTCGGCACAAGAGCCGTGTGCAAAGAAGAATTGGCTTACGCAAAAAAAGCTGGAATAGATTTTTTCACTTCGCAACAGATGAGAAAGGAAGGTTCAGCGCAAATCGCGCAGGCTCTTAGGGAGAAACTTGCACCGTACGATAAGGTCTACGTGTCAGTGGACATGGATGTTCTTGATCCTGCTTATGCGCCTGCAGTGCAAAACCCAGAGCCAGAAGGAATCGAAACGCATACGCTGCTGGATATTTTGTGCAGTTTGTGCGATAAACGCGTGGTTGGGTTTGACGTTTTGGAAGTTACGCCCAACTATGACCAAGGAGTGTCAGCAATTCAGGCGGCAAAAATCGTTTTTGAGATGCTCTGCGCGTTAGAGAAATCGCGGAAGGGGCAGTCAGGACGGAAGAAATAGAAGCGCATTACGACAAAAGACGGAAAACTAAGTGATTTGAAGGAACCCACCGTGAATGGTTTGGTGGTTTTCGCATGTCGAAATGCTTATAAGATGGGCTGGATAAACCATCCATAAAAGAAAGGGTGAAAAAATGAACACTAAATACGTTATTGCAACCGTTGTTATAATTGCTGTAGTTGCTGTTGCAGCTTTCGTTTATGTTTACTATCAGGGACAAGCTACTGCTGCTGCTCAGCTTGAGGCTTTGCATAATTTGTTGGATGACACAGGCTACGTCACGAGTATGGATGCTTTTCCTAACAAGATTGTTTCGCTTGCGCCAAGCGCCACTGAGATTGCGTTTGCTTTAGGTTTAGACGAAAAAGTCGTGGCAGTTAGTGACTATTGCGACTACCCGTATAATTTTTCAGCGTGGATTGCCGCTGGCAACATGACCAGCATCGGCGACTTCTCCAACCCGAACATGGAGGTTATTGCTTCTCTTGCTCCAGACCTGATTATCGCCACTGGAGGAGTTCAAGCGGAAACTGTTGATACTCTGCGTGCTTTAAACTACAAGGTCATAGTGTTAAATCCGTCCAACGTTAGTGGTGTTTTGAAGAACATCGAACTCGTTGGCAATGCAACTGGTAAAATTGACGAAGCAAAAACTCTGATTGCCAGCCTCAACAGCAGAATCGATGCTGTGGCCAACACAGTAGCTGGTGCTGTGTCTACACCGAAAGTTTACTATGAAGTGTATTATGAAACCACATCCGCATGGACAATTGGTTCATTGGCATATCAAAACGAGCTCATAGAAAAAGCAGGTGGAACTAACCTTTTCGGAGATCAGCAAAAAGATTATTACCAATATCAAGTTGAAGCGCTTATCGCTCGAAATCCTGACGTTATAGTGTTGCCCGCTAGTGGCATGGGTACTGGGTCGCTGCAAAGCTTGGACGCTGTCAAGGCGCGCCCTGCTTGGGATACAACAAACGCTGTAAAAAATGATAGACTCTACCAGATTGACTCTAACCTTATAGAAAGATCCGGACCTAGAGTCGTAGATGCAATAGAGCAATTGGCCGAGTTCTTCCATCCAGAACTCTTTTAAATCCCTCTCACTTTTTTTGTGTGAGTATCATGAGCACCGATGAAGTTGAAAGCACGTACTCTCGGCGTACTAAACGATGGAAACTCATAGTAATCTTGTTACTTGTAGCCTTATTCGTGACAATTCTGGTATCTCTGAATGTAGGTTACGCCCAGATTCCATTTGGAAACATCCTTGCAATACTGGGTAAGCAGATTCCGTTTTTGAATGGTTTCGTTGATTCATCACTGGTTTTGCCTAAAGATGCAGCAATTATTCTTCAAATACGGTTGCCGCGAATAATCGCTGGCGTCATAGTGGGTGCTGCTCTAGCTGCATCAGGAGTTGTGTACCAAGGCGTATTCAAGAATCCCATGGCTGACTCATACGTTTTAGGCGTGTCAGCTGGCGCAGCAGTCGGCGCTTCATTCTCAATAGTGTTCGGCGCTGGTCTGGCCTTTTTCGGCTTTCGTCTTGTGCAAGTGGCGGCTTTTCTCGGCGCGTTATTCGCCATGTTTCTAGTTTACAACATTTCCCGCGTTGGCTCAAGGGTTCCAGTAACCACGCTATTGCTTTGCGGAATAGCGGTTAACTTTTTCCTCTACGCTGTTGTCGCTCTTTTGGAAGTCATAGCTGGAGAACAACTACATGCGATAGTGTTTTGGCTTATAGGCGGTTTTTCAAACGTTTTATGGGCGGATATTTGGGCAGTGTTGCCTTTCATCATAATCGGCACTGTAGCAGCGTATTTTTATGCTCGTGACCTAAACTTGCTTGCTCTGGGCGAAGATCAAGCTCAGCATTTAGGTGTGAATGTGGAGAGAGTGAAGCAGGTGCTTCTGGTGTTTGCCTCTATGATAACAGCTGCTGCTGTTTCACTCAGCGGGTTGGTTGGCTTTGTGGGTTTGATGGTGCCGCACATAACTAGGCTAGTAATCGGTCCTGACCACCGTATTCTTTTTCCAGCGTCAACCATCGTTGGCGCTATATTTTTGGTGGTGTGTGATGCTGTGGCAAGAGTTATCGCTACGCCGTTTGCTTCGACTCTTGAATTGCCCGTTGGGATAGTTACCATGCTTGCTGGTGCTCCTTTCTTTATCATCCTGTTTAGAAAGAAAAAACAGAGTTATGCGCTGTGAGAA
>CAYGYB010000240.1:0-2781 GCA_964354015.1 uncultured Candidatus Bathyarchaeia archaeon | reverse complement strand
CAGCCTTGACAAAAACAAAATCACCAAACTGAAACGTGGCAACCAAAAAGTTGCCTTAAGAGTAAGCATAAGAGGCAAAGAAGACGAGAACACCGCTGTCCAAGCTGCGGAACTCGCTGTTGACTACGTAATTCTCAACTGCCTCGACTGGCGCGTCATCGCGATAGAAAACCTCATTGCTAGAACCAGCGGCAAAAGCAAACTCATCGCCGAAGTCGCAAACGCGGCGGACGCCCAACTGGTTTTGGAAGCATTGGAATTAGGCACTGACGGCGTCCTACTGAAAACTTCAGACCCTAACGAACTCACGAAAACCGCATCGCTCGTCAAAAATCAAATGCCGAAAATCGAGTTGGTTCCAGCAAAAATCACTTCGGTGAAACAAATTGACACTGGGGCGCGAGTTTGCGTAGACACCTGCGACCTCATGACCACAGGTGAAGGACTGCTAGTCGGCTGCCAATCCGCAGGGCTATTTCTCGTCGAAGCAGAAGTGTACGAAAACCCGTACGTGCAACCTCGCCCTTTCAGAGTCAACGCGGGCGCACCATCCAACTACACGTTGGCTTCACTGCAGAACACGCGGTACCTGTCGGAGTTGAAGGCAGGCGACGAAGTTCTCATAGTCAACCGCGAAGGCAAAGTGCGCCGCACAAACGTGGGCAGAGCAAAAATCGAGTTCAGACCCCTGCTCCTTGTAGAGGCTGAAGCTGAAGGCGCAAAGATTAAGGTGATTCTTCAAAACGCTGAAACCATCCGCCTCGTAACCGTTGACGGCTCAAAGCCAGTTACGGAGCTGAAAGCTGGCGACAAAGTTTTAGTGCACATGGCTGCAAAAGGCGGCAGACACTTCGGCGTATCCGTGACTGACGAAAGGGTGATAGAACGTTGACACCGCGAATCTGCGTATCCATTCTCCCAAAAACTGCAACCGAAGCGCTGCGTCTAATTGAGAAAGCGGAAGATGCGCATGCAGACTTAATCGAGGTTAGACTGGACTGCTTCAAGGATTACAGCAGACTGGCTGATGTGGCAGCTAATGGAAAAGTGCCGAAAGTCGCCGCATGCAAACCGCACAGGTTGCACGGCAAGTTTTCTGGAAACGAAATCGAGCAAACACAAATATTGCTAAGCGCGGCGAAGAGTGGCTTTGAGTACGTTGATGTAGACTTGACCCAGCCGAAGCTGAACGAAACCGTTAAAGAGCTGAAACGGTTAGGTGCCAAGCCGATTGTTTCGCTGCATGATTTTGCTGAAACGCCGAGTGCTACTGAGCTGGGCAGCGTTTTAGAAAGGGAAATTGCCAGCGGAGCCGACGTGTGCAAAATTGTCACAACTGCCAAGCGGGTTGAAGACAACCTTGTCCTCTTAAACTTCACAGCAACAGCCTGCAGCAAAGCGAAGATTGTGTGTTTTGCCACGGGCGAACTGGGCAGGGTCTCACGGCTTTTGTCGCCGCTATTCGGCGGCTACTTTACCTTCGCTTCTCTTGAACGCGGAAGCGAAACAGCCGTTGGACAGATGACCATCCAAGAAATGCGGACTGCTTACGAACTTTTGGGGCTAAAATGAAATGGCAATCTCGGGAAAAACACAAGTGTGCGGCGTCATCGGCGACCCTATAACGCATACTTTAAGCCCTGCCATGCACAACGCGGCGTTTAAGCACTTGAAACTTGACTTCATCTTCTTAGCTTTCAGAGTCAAAACCGCTGACTTGGAGAACGCAATGCATGGCATGCGCGGCTTAGGCATTCGCGGATTAAACGTAACCATGCCCCACAAAACCGCCATAATCCGCTATTTAGACGATTTAGACTCAAGCGTGAAGTTCCTCGGTTCAGCCAACACCATCCTCAACGATGACGGCAGACTGTTAGGCTTCAACACTGACGGCGACGGCGCACTGCACGCTCTACGCGAAAACGGCACAAACCCTGAAGGAAAAAATGTGCTCTTGCTGGGAGCAGGCGGCGCGGCAAAAGCCATAGCCTACTCGCTTGCCCAAGAAGCCGGAGCGCTTTGCATTTTAAACAGGGTGCCTGAAAAGGCAGCAGTGTTAGCAGATGCCTTAAACCGCGTGTTCGGCAAGAAAATCATGGGCGGTGCTCTTTCGCCAAGCGCTGTACAGAAGAACTTGCAAGATGCTGACATACTGGTTAACGCCACTTCAGTAGGCATGCACCCGCACGTTGACCAAAGCTTAGTAGCGCCTCAATGGTTAAAACCCGACTTAGCAGTGATGGACATCGTCTATAACCCTGTTGAAACAAAACTTGCGAAAGACGCCAAAGCAGCAGGCGCCCACGTAATCAGCGGCGTCGAAATGCTGCTTTACCAAGGCGCCGCGTCTTTCCAAATCTGGACTGGACATGCGGCGCCGATTGAAGTGATGCGAACCGCAGCGCTAAACAAACTTGGCAGGGATGAGCTGAAATGAACGGAAAAGCTCAAGCAATATCCCACGGCGCCGCAACAATCGTAAACGCTATTGCATTGGGCAAAGGCGCCGCCTTCGGCGTAAACCTGTCAACAAAAGCCGAAGTCACATTAACCGATGAACCAGCAGTAATCAAAGGCGAAATCACCTCCGACCCCACTGAAAGCACAGTGCTAATTGAAAAGACGGTGACGCGAGTTTTCCAGCGTTTCAACGTTGAAAAGCGGTTCGGCGCCAAAGTGCGCACTTGGTCAGACATCCCGATTGCCAGAGGCTTAAAAAGCAGCAGCGCAGCAGCAAACGCAGTCGCACTAGCCACGGTTGCAGCTTTAGGCGAAACA
>CAYGYB010000239.1:0-2804 GCA_964354015.1 uncultured Candidatus Bathyarchaeia archaeon | reverse complement strand
CTGTCTCCTACGCAAGAGACTTGTTTGTGCAAGGGGGTGTTTCAATAATTCTGGCACTAACGGTTGTGAAAACAGTGAGGAAAGTGCTGCCACAGGTAACGTGACCTAGACTTTGCGAATACAGACCTTCAATTTCTTATTTAGACCGAAGACTGGAAGCGCGCGGAGGAACCGGCATATGCAGGTGAAAATCCATTTTCGCACTACAATTGAGCCGAGAGTTCGAATCTCTCCCGGGCTACCATAAAACCCAGGTCAGGTCGGCATTCAGACTCTCGGGTCTGTGACGACATACATGATGGGGGTTGATCATGCAAGGAAAAATCAATCATCTAATCATTTGAGATGCTTCGAAAGCCATTTGTGATAGTCTTGGAAACTATTATTCATTAGAGGTCACAAGCAAGCTTGGTGACAAAGTCTATGGCCTCTGAAGAAGGGCAGCTTAGGGTGTAATCTGCTGGGGCAGTTGTTCCACCTCTCCGTGACGCAATAGCCATTTTTGAGAAAGACTCCAATGTAAAATGCGACTTGAGGATAGGCAATCCAGAAGCCTTTTGAACGAGATAGCGAAGTTCAAGAAAGGCGATGACTGTTCTTCTGGAGCTGAGCACATCTTAGATGACGCAGAAGATCAAGGACTGATAATTGAAGTCTCAAGAAAGAGTCTAGGCTATAGAGAATCCGTCATAATCGCTACCGTTGGAAACCCAGCAAAAATCGCTTCTCTCAAAGATCCATGAAGGAAAGACGTCAGAGTTGGAATAGCTGTTGAGGGATACTTGGCGGGCCCGACGGGAATTGAACCCGCGACCTACGGATTAAGAGTCCGCCGCTCTAGCCTGACTGAACTGTGGCGCCATGTGTCCGTTCTGGTTATAGCTTTGCTTCTTGGCTACACAGGTGTTATTTAGTTTGTTTACTTCCATTTTGTTAGGATTTCTTCCCGCTGGAACGTGGCTCTGCTTAGGAAGAAGAGGAACATATCGATTGCTAGTATGACGGCTGAGATGAGCAACAGGTTGGTTGTGTTTAGGTTTATGACACCAGTTTGGCCTGCAACGTAGATCACTACAAACGGGAACACTATTATGCTTCCGAATTGTTGGGCGGTGCGAACATCATTGGCTTTGGCGGAGACGAGGACGACTACTTCCACGCTTAGGAGGCACACGAGAGGTACCACAGCAAAAAGGGTAACTGCCATACTAACGTTTGGGAAGTAGAGATAGCCTAGTTTGCTGTATGTTATGACGTCGATTAGTGTTGTGAATATTGTAGCTCCAGCATAAGTTGCGAGCAGGGACGGAAGAAACGCTGCTAGGCTTTTTCCTAATAGAATTTCGCCGTCCGTTACTGGTGTTGCCAGAAGCGGTTCGAGGCTTTTTTCAACTTTTTCGCCGATTATGCTGTAGGAGGCGATGCCGCCTGAGATGAATACTACACCTATTATGAAAAAGAACAGAAAAGAGTTGATTACACTTGGGACCGCGGTGTCTGGGATCCCGCCTGTTATTACTGTTTGCCCGATAAATTCGAGGAGGAGGGGGAATCCGATGGCGGCTATGACGGGAAAGAGGATGGTTGAGTAGAGAAGGCTCTTCTTCTTTGTGAATGCACCCAAGTCCTTGCTTGCGATAGCCCAAACGTTCTGTAAGTCCATGATCTTTAGCTCCTCACCAGTTTTAGGTATACGTCCTCTAAGGTTGGGGTGGCTTGAGTGACGGATTGGATTCGCCCGCCAGCCTTGCCGACGGCATCCAAAATGTCGGGATTATCTTGTTCGGGATTGCTAACAGATACGATTAGTTTGTTGCCCGTTACCTCAATTTGCCATGGACCTAGCTTTTTCACTGCCGCCACAACCGCATCGTTAACGCTTTCAAGCCCGATTACAGTCTTGGTTCCCCAAAGCGACTTCCGTAGCCTCTCTGAAGTGTCGACTGCTAGGAGCTTGGTTTTGAGGATGCCGACGCGGTCGCAGATGCGTTCTGCTTCGTCAAGGAGGTGGGTGTTTAGGAATATTGTGTGTTTTTCTTTTTTGAGTTCGAGTATGAAGTCTCGGACGGTTTTTGAGGCTTCAGGGTCAAGGTTCGCGGTGGGTTCGTCAAGGAAGAGAACTTTGGGGTCGTGAATTAGAGCGCGTGCTATGGCTAGCTTCTGCTTCATGCCCTTACTGAAGCTGCCTGCTGGTTGGTCTCTTTTTTCCCACAGCCCCAGCATCTTGAGGTAGCGTTCGATGCGTTCTTTGCGTTGCTGTTCGGTGAGTTTGTAGATTTTTCCGTAGAAATCGAGGTTTTTGTACGCGCTCAAGTCCTCGTATAAGCCGACGTTTTCAGGCAGTAAACCGATGATTTTCCTGATTTTCGGTATATCCGCCGTGTTTCCGATTTCGTAATCCCCTATCTTGGCGGTACCGCTTGTTTTGCTTATCAGGCAGCAAAGAATACGTACAGTAGTTGTTTTTCCTGCCCCGTTAGGACCAAGAAAACCAAAAACTTCACCTTCGTCAATATGCAAAGTGAGGTTATCCAATGCAGTAATATCGCCAAATTTCCTTGTCAGGTTTTCGGTGTCAATCATACAACAGCAACATTCCCCAAGTATTTTACCAAAATAAAGTAAAAATTTGCTTTAAAGCGTTTCGGATACACTCAAACATTAAAAGCATTTTCCCCCGAACCCTTTCACATGCATTCAGAGAAAAATGATTTGACGGCTATTAATAAAACAGACTAAGTTTGGGAAATGGCGGGCCCGACGGGAATTGAACCCGCGACCCTCGGATTAAGAGTCCGATGCTC
>CAYGYB010000238.1:0-2810 GCA_964354015.1 uncultured Candidatus Bathyarchaeia archaeon | reverse complement strand
AGTTATGCCTTGTGGGAGCGGTGAAACGGCTGTCCTGCAAGTGGAAAGGGCAAACAGACGCCGATGAGGAATCTACCTGAAGGCGCGGGTAGCCCGCTTAGCTGAATGCCACGTAAAACAAAAGGCGGGTTATAGCCAACACACCAGCCCACAAACAACAAAAGGTTCTGAAAAAGCCAACGTAGCATCGGTAGCACTGAAATATTGGCAAGACGAATTAGCCACCAAAGAGGAAACAACAAAAGCCATATACGAGAAAAAAATTCGTAGATTTCCTACAATTCATAAACAAGAATCCAGACGAACTAATTGTCCAAAGACAACAAGACTTACTTAATCCAGACATAAAAATCCAAAGAAGAATAGAAAGCCAATTTTTAGGATACATAGCTGCCAAGAAGAAAGAAGGATACGCAACCGCATCCCTTCAAATAATGTACGCCTCAATACGTTCATTCTTCGAGATACACTATTTCCCTCTGAGAATCAGAAGAGGAGATTACCCCAAAGGAGACAGCAACGGAGTAAAAAGAGCAACCAAAGAAGCAATACTAAAGATACTCAACAACAAAACAGCAAGAAACAAAATAACAACAAAACCCGCAGTTCTATTCATAAAAGACTCTGGACTAAGGGTAAGCGACGTAAGACGCTTAAACTGTGACTTTTTCTTAGACGCACTAGAAAAAGACCCAAACACAGACCTAATAGAAATCCACATTATCACACAGAAAACAAAACTGTTAGCTAAGACTTTCATCGGAAGGGAAGCAATAGACGCATTGAAAGAGTACCTCGAAGCAAGGAGAAAAGGCTCCCGAAACGTAGCACCCGAAACCATCACAAAAGAAAGCCCCCTATTCAAAACTTGGAAGAGAGGAAAAGTTAGACGAATATCAAGGCACTCATTCTCCACCCTACTACGGCAAGCCTTCGTAAACGTGAACGAAGACAAAATGTCAGCCCACAGTTTGAGAAAGAAGCTGCAAACAGACCTTGAAAAAGCTGGAATCAACTCCAACTGGATAGACCAAATACTTGGACATAAACTCATAAACAGCCGAGACGCGTACAGCCTACCAACAGACGAAGAACTGAAGGAAGCATACACAAAAGCATACCAGTACATCAAAGTTTATCCTGAAATCAACACACCAGCAAAAGAAACACAAAAACAGGCAACAACAGTTTTAACGGAAGTAGCCACAGCAGGCGAAGAAAACTATCCCGTCGCAGAAGCGAGAAACATGACAGAAGTCAAACAACTATTGGCAAAAGGTTACAAATATGAGATGGATTTTGATGGGGTTAAACTCTTCATAAAGAGATAAAGATTGAAGAGCATTTGCCCACAACGAAGTTATGCGCGCGTTATCGAAAAATTAATCTTCATATTGTTCCTACTTATCCAACTGATAAACTTGAGCGAAGTTAAGGAAAAACCAAACCGTTTAACAATGATAATTCCTGCATATAATGAAGGAGATACCATAGGCACCACACTAAGCCAGCTTCTCCAAACAATGGAAAAACAGCCACTTTCTTATGAGATAATTGTGGTTGATGATGGCTCACTTGACGGTACAGGAGTAATCGCCAAAGAGAAAGGAGCAAATGTCGTTATAAGAAATTTCCATAATGCTGGAAAAGGAGCAGCTATTGCTTCTGGAGTTTCTGCAAGTTCAGGGTCAATCATCGTTCTAATGGATGCAGATGGAACTTTTAACCCAAAGGATATACCTAACTTAGTTTCGCCAATTCTGAATGGAAATGCAGACATAGTTTTTGGCACATCATTTGATGTAGAAAAAGCAAGTTTCCTTCAATTTTTTGCGAATTGTGTTTTTTCAGCAGTATCAAAACTCTTGTTCGGAATTAAGACGACTTCTTATATACGGTCAGGTCTAAGAGCTTTCAACGCGGATAAATTCAAGGAACTTATAAGAAGCAGTTATGCTACTTCTGGATTTGAATTTGACTTAAGAACGATTAGTTTTGCGAGAAATAAAGGTTACAGAATATTTGAGGTACCTTTGAAAACTAGACTGAGAATGTCAGTTGGCTATAGCCAACCGAAATTGATTTCATCATTGAATCTTTACCGTGCCTTGTTACGAGCGTATATGTCAAGTTTATGGAGTGAAAATAAGTGACAGCCGAAGAAGCCTTGGTTACTGGAATATTAAGCTTCTTTTTTGGTCTAATCAGTGGGCTCCTTATACAAAGAGTAAAATTTGATAATGATAGAAAACTGGACAAGATCCGTAGAATCATGCCACATGCTGAAATAGTTCACCCCATATTAGAGTCGCTAACGATTGACATTGTACATGCACATAAACTCCTAGAAAAAAATGATAATGAAGAACTAACAAGGTACTTAACAAGAACGGCAAAAGATTTTGAATCTTTTAACACTTGGTTTCTAGATTTCGCGGAGAAAGGCATGAAACCTGAACTGGAATCACTAAATTATAATTTGCACAAGGGTTTAAACGGGATAAATGTTTTTTGCCAAATGATAAGAAATCATGGAATAAGGTATGTCCTCGAAAATATGACTGAAATCCAACAAGCCTTAGGGCAGACCCAGAAATTCCTAAATGAATTCCTCAAAAGTTAAGCAAAAGCGCTGCGCGCTGCGCTTCCGCTTGCGCGCCGAACGGACACACAAAAGCCAAACGTTACGCAGTAACCACACGTCTATTATCCAACATATGCCGTCTATAACCAAACGAGTGGAAACTTCTATCAGTTGGTAGAATAATAATCCCTTGAGTTATTTGAAAAGCTCAGTTTTTCCTTCAAAT
>CAYGYB010000237.1:0-2815 GCA_964354015.1 uncultured Candidatus Bathyarchaeia archaeon | reverse complement strand
AGATAAGTAAACACGCAAGTTCCAACAATTATAGCTATCAAGAAAGAAGCTACAAGAACTCGCTTTGAAGCTCCTAGAAGGTTTGGACCTTTTTTTAGCAGAATCACCATGCCCATGCCTACCACGCCTATTATGCAGTACATGGCGAAAAGTGCCACTTCTGCATCGTTTCGCATGAAAGCATACCAATCATTCATGTCACCTTTTAGAAGAACGAAGGCGAATAAGCCAACTAAAAGATAAATGCAAATTACGACTGGAACAAAAACGCTTAATAGTTTCATTAAAAAAGTTTTCACTTTGTTTCTCAAATTGCGTTGGTATGCCGCTGTTAATTTTGAATCAGTGGGCATACCTTACTTTTTTGGTTTTAAGTCAAATATAGATTTTACTACAAAGTATAAGTTGTAAAGTGACTGTGGGAACGCTTATTAGGAAAAAATGTGCCCTTTAAACCTCTAACAATAAATAAAGCAACTATCAGAGAAAGAGTGGAAGCCCGGTGGTGTAGTGGCCAAGCATAGTGGCCTTTGGAGCCATTGACGAGAGTTCGAATCTCTCCCGGGCTACCATTTCCTTGTTGTATTTTTAGCTGAAGTTACAGTCCAATCATTGCGCCGTATTTTGAATAGACTTTTTTGACAAGTTCGCCTGCTTTTGGATTGTTCCAGTCGTGCATCCATTCTGATACTAATGACTCAACAGTAATGGGAATTACTCCCGCCTGCAACATTCTCCTGACACCGTATTTATGCGCATCAGATGTAGAATCACCAGCAGCATCCATTAATCCATAGACTTCGTATCCCTCTTTCAAAGCATGAAGAGCAGTGTATGCAAAGCACATGCTTGTCCATAATCCTGAAATGACTATTTTCTTTCGTCCTGTTTTCTTGACAGCCCGCCAAGTCTTATCATCTTCAAAAGCATCAAAACTCGGTATCTTCCGTGCAAACACTTCCTGCTTTGGAAACAGCTTGGCAATTTCTGGAATAAACGCACCCATAGCTTTAGGATTAATTGCTGACAAAACGACGGGGACTCCTAAAATGCTTGCAGCTTTAGCCGCGCAAATCGCAGCATTCTTGATTATAGTTTTGTCTCCCGAACTGACACTCTTAAACATCGAAGGCTGAAAGTCAACTAAAACCAAGACACTGTTCTTGGCAGACAGCAACTCCAATTTTCCATCTTTTGAGCTTGCCATTTTTCACCCTCCTTTGGCTATATTAAAAATATTGCCAGCAGAATATATTTAATTTTAACTATTTAATTTTTAAGCTGCGAGGTCACACGCTTTCAAGTAAAGTTCCGAGAAGCGGAGGCGGAGGAGGTGGAGGTGGCAGCGGTGCACTTTCCATTGCTTCAGCCTTTTTCTTTGCTCTATACCTGCGGAACACAAGTATACCCAGCACTGTAAAACAGGCGCCCGCTATAATTAGTGGAATTTGAATGCCGTTGTACTGCGTTTTTCTTTGCGGATACTGCTCATAGCAAATGTAGATTATTGTGCCTGAAACCATCAGCGCCAGTCCCAAGGCTAACAGCACGAGTGCAAGGTATTCCCAGTGGTTTGAGCGCACTTGCTATGCCTCCATCATAAGATAAACAGCACCAGCATGTAAAGCGTAAATGCTGATGTGAACAGACTAAGCCATAAGAACTTGCTCCAGTCGTAGATGTCCTTGCCGTTCATCGGCGGTATTGGAATGCTGTCAAAGAGAGCCATAGTCAGGCACATTACAATTCCAATGTTTCCGATAAGCGTGTATCCGCTGATGAATAGGTCATAGAAAACCATGGCAAACGCAAGCGGGATTAGAACTTGGACAGCCGAAATCAAACCCAGAGATTTCTTCGTGAATTTCGGCGCATTATGCGTAAGCCTACCCGGCCAAGAGAACGGCACTTTGAACACGAAGCTTGACAACACGAACATGGTCAAACCGAAGTACCAGAGTCTATACTCAGTCCAAACGCCTTTGGCTCTTGCGATTACGGATGTTCCGTATTTTCTTGTGACTTCGAGAATTATGCTTGTAGCCAAAACCGTCGGGATTATCGTAAAAATGTCTTCAAGAGCAGCAGTCTTCACGTAAGCGAAAGCAAGCGTAAGAACTGACAAGGCGATAGCGTAGGAAGCCACCTCAAGCTTTGTAACTGCAAAGGATGAACGCTTATACGGACTAATAATCAGCTTGCGTTTTGAACTTAGGAAATTATGAAGCCATTTCTTCAAAATTTCTGGAAACAGTTCACTAATTTTTCGTGCAACCGCTTGGTTTGGGAACGCTTCAGGATTAGCAACTGCTGAAGCCAACGCTGAAACCACGCTTGTGATGCCTACGGTGAAGACGCCTGCTACGAGGGCTCCAAGAGCATCGGGTGTCCACACTTCTTGTGCCCCGCCGATGACGGCTTGAAGCTTCTGACCAATTGTGCTGGCAAATTCTTCGACGTCTGCAACCTGTCGAACCCATCCTGCTTTGGTGAATGGCGGAGCAAATATCCCTGGCTGCGGACGAACCACATTATCCTTAAACCATTGCATGTCAATATCTGAAACACTGATTCCTTCCATGTCCAACTCGTCAAGCCCCATGTTCACAGCGTCGTTGACAACTGCGATGACATCATCATAAGCGTCCACGCGCCCGTCACCGTCTAAGTCGCTTGTAGCGTTTTTGTTGCGAACATTAGGCACTCCGTCCGTTGCCAAGTTTACAACGTGCTTTGCGCCGTTCTGATAGTTTGTGCTGCTTCTGAGTTCTCTCCATGCGAGGTAAAGGCCGTCAGCCATGGCTGTGCCTCCGTT
>CAYGYB010000236.1:0-2847 GCA_964354015.1 uncultured Candidatus Bathyarchaeia archaeon | reverse complement strand
AAGACATATCCGCGGACGGCGTAAACATCCCCCTCTACGTGTGGCATCGACTTTATGAGTCCTTGCCGACGAATATAGCCTTCGCAGAAGAGGCTGAACTGGACTCCTTCGTTATCCGCCTTGCGTATCTTGCTGGAAAAAACATTTCCGTAGCCGCACCTATTCTTGACGCGTCGCTTCCAGAAGGAAGCCGCATACAATTAACCTATGGCAAAGAGGTCACGAGAAGAGGCTCAACCTTCACTATCAGGCGCTTCAGAGCTGACCCCTTAACTATCTCAGACCTGATAACTTTTAACACGATTTCCTCCGAAATGGCGGCTTACCTGTGGTATCTTATAGAAAACCGATCGTCAGTGATGGTGGCTGGAGGCGTAGCCTCTGGGAAAACAACACTGCTGAACTGCCTGTCCATGTTCATAAAACCTGAAATGAAGATTGTTAGCGTTGAAGATACTCAGGAGATTAATCTTCCCCATGAAAACTGGATACCTTCGGTCGTGCGGTCAGACTTCAAAGGCGACGACAGACACAGCGGCACCATAACGCTTTTTGACCTTCTGCGGGCAGCGGTGAGGCAGAGACCAGACTACATTATTGTAGGTGAAGTCCGAGGTGAAGAGGCCTACACGTTGTTCCAAGCCATGGCTACAGGACATCTGGGAATGTGCACGATTCACGCTGAATCCGCTGATGCGGTCATAAACAGGCTGGAGTCTGAACCCATGAACATTCCGAAACCGCTAATCGCCATGACCAACGTCATTCTAGTCATGGAGCGAACGGAGATTAATGGGAAACCTGCTAGACGCGTGAAAGTTGCAACTGAAATCAAGGAACTCGAAGCAAAAACAAAGGAAATCATAACTGAAGAAGTATTCAATTGGAACCCCAAGTTTGACAGGTTCACTTTTTCAGGTCACAGCTCCCTTTTGGAGAAGCAAATGCAGAAGATGAGCCTCACAGACGAGGACCTAAAACGCGAATTGCAGTACCGAAAGACGGTTTTAGAGTGGCTGGTGCAACAGGGTATCCGCAGCCACGGCGACGTAGCTAAAGTCATCAGAGAATACTACGCTAATCCCGCCCGCGTCTTCCAAAAGGCAAGAGTGGGGTTGAAATGACCGACAAGAAACGCGGGAAAACAAGTCCACAAGAACCGCAGGCGAAAAAGACCAAGCAAAAACCAGAAAAGCCTAAAAAAGACGCACAGACAGGACTTGAAAAACCTTTAGCCACAGCTTATCGGGTAATGGGCGGCAAAAGCACGCGTTTTCTGCCTCTTTTCAGGGATTTAGACCAAAACCTGCTAAAATCAGGCTTAAGAGCTAACTTCAAAGCGTACGTGAGCTTAACCCTTATTGCCTCGTTTGCCATCGCAGTGCCCGTTGCGGTTGCCACATCACTAATGCTGTTTTTCATTTTCAACATGCCCCTTATGACCGTGCTCTTGTTCGGCGTCGGCGCTGCCTTGTTCACGTGGGCGCTTTCCATTAGCGGCTTTTACCTGTATCCTATTTACCGCGCGGATAAGCACAAGCGGGAATTGGATGATGAATTGCCCTTCACAACTGGGTACATGGCTATCCTTGCAAGTGCAGGAGTTTCTCCTGAAAAGATTTTTCAGTCTCTTTCAAATTTAAGCGCGCCTTTAGCGGCGTCCAGCGAAGCCAAAGAAACTATCAAAAGCATTAACCTGTTTGGTTTAGACATAATTTCTGCTTTAGAAAAAGTTTCAGCCTTGACGCCTTCGGAGAAACTGCAAGACACCTTGGAAGGGATGATTTCCACAATTCACACAGGCGGCAACTTAGGCGCTTATCTGCGTGAAAAATTCAAAACGCACATGAAACTGAAAAGAGTGAGCCTTAAGAAATACGCAGACAGCCTGTCCGTTCTGTCAGAGGTTTATGTGGCGCTGCTTTTGACTGCTCCGCTGCTGCTAATCATTATGTTTTCGGTTATGTCGATGCTGGGCGGAGGCACCATAGGCATGTTCAGCTCTGATTTGCTATTGAACCTCATGACTTACATCGGCATCCCAGTCGCCGCCATAATCTTCCTGTTAATCTTGGATTCAACGACGCCAAAATGGTGAGGGAAAACGCCGAAGGTAAAGCGAAAAACCAAAAAAATCGCGGCTGCAGTCTCAGTTGCGGTAGCCTTCGGTATAGTTCTCTTCGGCTACTTTACTGTGGGTTTCGGTGTAGCCTTGGACGACTACGTGTTCTTCGCTTTTCTCGCAGCAATCTCGCCGACTGCGATTCTGGACTACGTTGATTATAGCTGGCGAAAAGCCGTTGATGAGCATTTGCCTGACCTTTTCAGAAGCATAGTGCAAGCGCAAGAGGTAGGCATGACATTGCCTAACGCTTTGGAAGAAGCGGCAAAAAGAGATTATGGCCCGTTGACTTCTGAACTTAAGAGGATGACGGTGCAGATTTCTTGGGGCGCCAGTTTTGAAGAGGCGCTTTTGGCTTTTGGAAGGCGCGTCGGCACCGTGTTAACGCAGAGAACCGTGCCCATGATAATTGAAGCCAGCCGCGCAGGAGGCCGCGTGGAAAAAGTCTTCGACCCCATGGGCAAGTTTATACAGACAACCAACTTGCTTGAAAAGGAGCGCAAAACGCAGACAAGACCGTACATTGCCATTATTTACGTGGCTCTCTTCGTGTTCCTGTTTACGATAGTGCTGCTTTTCAAAACGTTCTTCACCAGCGGGGAGGGCGTGCCGCTGCTTTCAACGCCGACGATGACGCCTGCGGAAATGCAGCGAATTTTTTTCCACTTGTCGCTCATTCAGGGCCTTTTCGGCGGACTGGTTGCTGGAAAAATGGGCGAGGGCTC